>JAJPHX010000046.1 GCA_021325075.1 Nitrososphaeraceae archaeon
TAATCAATAGGGTTTGCAGTCGCGATTATCTTGACGTCCGGCCTGAACACCGCGGGGTACGCGCCAGTGGTAAACTTGCCTTCCTGAAGCACGCTCAAAAGCGAGACCTGCTTCCTGGGGTCAAGCACGGGGAGCTCGTCGATGCACAAGATGCCATGGCGTGCCTGCAATAATTGCCCGGCAGAATACGACTCCATGCTGTACAGTTCGACCCCCTTCTTTGCGATCTTGATCGCGTCGATCTGGCCGACCAGATCTTTGACAGAGATGTCAGGGGTAGACAGGATGTACTTGTACCTATCCGTTCCGCTTACCCAGTCGATCTTTGTCTCCAGCTTTGTCGCCCTGATTATCTCTTCGCACTCTGGCGACACTGTGAACTCTGGCTGGGTGCGCACTATCTCTGAATCAGTTAGCAGCGACACCATCTGGTCTTCGGGAATGGTCGTCGGCATGTCATTTGTGATGGTCCCGCGCACTACAGGGATCGGCGAGAGAAGGTTCCTTGCTATGGCTTCTGCGATCTTTGTCTTTGCCTGCCCTATCTGACCTACAAGCAGTATGTCGTGGCCTGACAGGATGGCGCGGTTGACTGCGGGGATGACATCGTCGTCATAGCCTATTATGCCGGGGTACGGGTGCTCACCTTTTTTCAGCTTGGCGATCAGGTTGCCGCGTATCTGCTCCTCGACGGTGACATGCTTGTAGTTTACCTTGAGCAGGTCGCCCAGAGTCTTGATCTGCTTGTAGTCTTCTGGGACGCCGGGCATCACTTCGGTGTACTTTGGCTTTGAAGAATAAGAGCGGTGGACTGTCTCCTCTATTTTCGAGCTCATTTTGGGAAATTGAGGTCTCGCGCTCGCCTCACAAATTTAAAGATTCTTAGTGGTTCTCGATTGCAAGTTCCAGCTGTCTTTGATATTCTTCCAAAGCCAGTTCCTCTTCCGTCTTGGCGCGCTTTGCCATCAATTTCTGGCTGTGCGCGATTTCCTTCTTTACGGCCATTCTTCCATTATCCCAGCAAACAATCAGCTTATAATGCTTTACATGAACCAAAGCGCACCTTACAATCACAATTTTTGACAAAAAGGGCTTTTTACATAAATATTGAACATTCCCGCTTCCTGCGGAGAGCCGTTTGTTGAAAATATTGCACTCTTTCTGCGCCGCGCCTCCAGCATGGTTTTTATTGCCGAATAATGTTTCGAGATTCTGATTTGTCCGCATCCGAGTACAAACACATCCTTAGAATCGCAGGCAAGGACATTGAGGGAGGCAAGAAATTGATAGTCGCCCTCAGCGAAGTAAAAGGCGTAGGTTACAATTTTGCACAGGTAATAACCCAGTCACTTAACATCAACCCCGACAAGCGCGTTGGCTTTCTGACCGACGGCGAGCTGCGCGAGATCGAGCAGGCCATCGCAAACCCTGCCAACGCAAGGATACCAGAATGGTATCTCAACAGGAGGAAGAACATGGATACCGGCTCAACGCAGCACATGATAACATCCGATCTTGATTTTGCCGCTTCAAACGACGTTGAAAGAGAAAAACTGGTGATGAGCTGGCGCGGATACCGCCACATGTTCGGCCTGAGGGTGAGGGGCCAGCGCACAAGGACGACAGGCAGGAAGGGCGGCGCAGTTGGAGTAAAGAAGGTCAGCCTGAAGCCAGGCGCGGCAGCTCCAGGAGCTCCGGGTGCGGCAGCTCCAGCAGGCGCAGCGGCACCGGCAGCAGCCGGCGCCAAGCCAGCAGCAGGTGCAGCTCCAGCAGCTGGCGCAGCAAAACCAGCGGCGGCCCCGGCGGGCGGCGCCAAGCCAGCAGCACCGGCAAAGGAGCCAGCAAAGAAATAGGTGTGGTGCTAGATGGGAGATCCTCGTAAGGCAAAGAAACTGTTCCGCAGGCCAAGAATGATCTGGACCACCGACCAGCTGAACGCAGAACTGTACATCATGGGCTCTTATGGTCTTAGAAACAAGCGCGAGCTCTGGAAAGCCCAGACAGAGGTAGCAAGAATTAGGAATCAGGCCCGTGCGCTTCTTGCACTTTCAACAGAAGCAAGGGCAGAGAAGGAAAAGAGGCTGCTCAACTTCCTCAACAGGTTGGGGCTCGTCAAAGAGGGCGCAACGCTTGATGATATTTTGAACTTAAAAGTAGAAGACCTGCTTGAAAGGCGGCTCCAGACTATAGTCATGAAAAAGATAGCCAACAAGTCGCCGTACCAAGCAAGACAAGTGGTAGGCCATGGCCACGTTTCGATAGGCAACAGGAAGGTAAACATCCCCGGTTATCTAGTAAGAACGGAAGAAGAGCCGCAGATATTGCTCCATATCGAGATCCCAAGCCCGGCTGCTGCACAGCCGGCGTCATAGGCCGCTTACTATATCCACATGGTCTATCTTGCCATCAGAGTTCATGTCAAAGCCCTGAACGACAAGCGCCCAGTTCTGCTCGCCATTGTATTTCTTCAATAATTCTTCGCTATAGTTTGTCAGCGCAATGACTGCCGACTTTGTCCCGGCAGATCGCACGCCAGCGACCACCATGACGCTTGAATTGCTGTCGTACGGGTTTCTTATCTTTGCGATGAGGCCGTGGTTGTCAAGGCCATAGCGCTTGCCTGAATTATTGACAAGGCCGGACCAAAAGTTCTTTTCGTCAAACCTGATTGGGAGATACCGGTTGAATTCCGCGGTGACGATGTTTGTCCCCGGGCCACCTATAGAAATCAGGTTGTTGCCGGTGAGCATTTTTTCCGCTTTTGCATCGACGTCGAGTTTCACCACAAATTCTGAAGGCACTGCGTTTGTGATGTTGCCAAGGAAAAACGCAAGATGAACAGCATAGTGCCCGTCCCTTGCTGACGACTTGTATGGGCCGTGCGGATCTGGCGCGCCCACGACCATCAGGCCGTGGAACGAGCTGCCATCCACATAGCCTTCAAAAAATTTCAAGGCGTTTCGGTTCTTGCTTATCGACTGCGGAGCGAGCCTTGTCTCTCCCCAGCCCATCTCTATCCCAAACGACGGGCTGGTAGCCTGATAGAGCCGGGCCGTTCCACCCCTGACAAAATTCCTGCCGACTTCTTCAACCGCCCCGATGCTTACCAGCTTGCGGATATAGTAATAGGCGCTCTGCTCATAGATCTTTAATTCCTTTGCGACCTGCGCAGGGTACGCCGGCCCTTTTGACAAAAGTTCCATTATGTGCCACGCGACTGGGTTTGCAAGTACGCGCATCATCTTCACGTCATTGAACATGACGATCTTTTTCGCGCTTGCCTGCCCATCATCTTCGGAAACGAGCCTTTTTTCCAACATCATTAATCATGTATACCGCTATATAAGATTATGTAGCGGTATAAAGCTATATTGTAACCATCCTGCAGGCTCAGTTATAAGATTTTGTATAACGGTGTTCTTGGTAGTTTGATGGTGGTTTTAAGCAGGGCAGGCTTTCGTTTCCTAGATGTGCTCGATTATCGGCTATAAGGGCAAGAACTTTGCCGCTCCGATACTGGTTGACAGCCTGAAAAAGATGGAATACAGGGGCTATGACAGCGTAGGGGTTGCCACTTTTGACAACGGCGGGATAATGGTCCGCAAGGGTACCGGCAAGGTGCTCGAAGTTAACAAAAATCTTGCGATAAGCGAAATGGCCGGCAAGATTGGGATAGGGCATACAAGATGGGCGACGCACGGCGGCGTCACCGACAAGAACGCGCACCCGCATTCTGCCTGCAAGAACAACATCGCGGTTGTCCATAACGGCATCATTGAAAACTACAAGGAGCTGAAGGAAGAGCTAACTGTTGCAGGCCACACTTTTGCAAGCGAAACTGACAGTGAAGTCATCGCGCACCTATTAGAAGTGCACCATGGCAAGGGCGTCAGAGATGCCATGATTCAGACCTGCAAGAGGCTCAAGGGCAACTATGCGTTTGTCGCGGTCTTTCAGGATGGGACTATCGCCGGCGCAAGGTACGAAGAGCCGCTTATCATTGGAGTCGCAAACGACGGCTATTTCATTTCAAGCGACGTGCTCGGTTTTCTGCAATATACAGATAAGGCGGTATTTCTTGAAAACGGCGACATTTGTATTGTTGATAATTCAAAATTAGAAGTCTTTAACTTTGAAGGGACGCCAGTTGCTCACCCGATAACGCAGGTTGCGTGGGAGTTGGGCGACATCGAAAAGGGCAAGTATGCGCACCACACGCTCAAGGAGATAAACGAGCAAAAGATTACGGTTGTCCATGCAGGCAGGCAGGACGAGGAGATAATCAGCAAGTTCTGTGACTTGCTTGCAAACGCAAAATCAGTCTACATAACTGGTAGCGGCACCAGCTACCACTCTGCGCTCATATTCAAGTACATGCTTGCCAAGTTTGCAAAGATAAGGGCGGAGACTGTGATGTCTAGCGAATCGCAGTACGCCCTTGCTTCAATCGAAGGCGACTCTGTCCTTGTCGCGATTTCGCAGAGCGGCGAAACTGCCGATGTCCTTGACTCGGTAAAGCTCGCCAAAAATCAGGGTGCAAAAATCCTCTTAATAGTCAACGTCACGACTTCGTCGCTTGCAAGGATAAGCGACGCGTTCCTGTCAACAAACTGCGGACCAGAGATAGGAGTAGCAGCTACAAAGAGCTTTACAGGTCAACTGGCGCTAATCTACAATATCACCGACAGGCTGTGCAAGGGCTGCCTTGCCACCGCAAGGGCCGAGTTTGCTGTAGCTATTGAAAACGTGATCGCAAGCCAGGCAAGCGTCATGAGAGTAGCTGAGCAGATGAAGGACTGCACAGACATCTACCTGCTTGGCAGGTCGATCCATTACCCGATAGCCCTTGAAGGCGCGCTAAAGCTGAAAGAGCTTGCGTATGTCCACGCTGAAGGGATTGCGGCAGGCGAATTAAAGCACGGGCCGCTTGCGCTCATGGAAAAGAACACATTTGTGATAATGCTGAACCCGCACGACCCGACTTTTGGTGATACGATCTCTAATGCGCACGAGATAAAGGCAAGGGGCGCAACAGTTATCGGAATTTCAGACAGAAAGGACGACGTCTATGACCACTGGATAGAGATACCGCAGCTCAAGGAAGAGTCGTTCTACCCGATAGTCGAAGTCATCCCGCTCCAGATGCTTGCATACCAACTGGCGCTTGCCAAGAATGCAGATCCGGACTATCCGAGAAATCTGGCAAAGTCTGTGACGGTAAGATAATTTTAAAATAAGAAAAAAGGAAAAAGAGGTAGGCGGCCTTCCAGTTTTACTGGGAGTGCTCGCCTGCGGATGTCCTTACGTTTGTTGATCCTACTGGGACGTCCGGGAAGTTCTCGCTCATCCTCTGCTCTGCCACTGCGCCTGCTTCTGCAAGTATCCTGTCTACTTCTTCGCCACTTGCATCGAATGCAAACGAGGTGTTGCCCATGCTTCCTGCGCTCATCATGATGTCGCTAAAGACGCCGTTGATTTCTCCCAGCTCGCGGTCGACTTCTGGCATTACGCCTGCCAACCCTGATCTTACTCTGGTGAGTGCGCCCATTGCCGGACCGATTGCGACCATCACGTCTCCGAGGTCGATGGTTGATTCCAGCCTGAGCTGTATCTGTTCAAGCGCCATCTTGAGCTGCGATATCATCTTGGTTGTCTTTCTTACTTGAGCAATTTCATTAGATAACATCTTGCCCTGCTGTGTGTCGTGCCTCTGAAGGGCAGAAACTACCTGGTTGAATAGCGACTTTTCTTTGCCTCGTAACTTCTCAAGAATGGTATCCAGTTTTTGGTTCTGTGCTTGGATCTTGTTCTTTGCGAATTCGATTCGTGGTTTCAGTGGTTGCTGAGGGCCTATGTTTTGCTTTATCCTCTCAGACATATTCGGTTTATTGTCCTTTACCCAGTTGCTGCTGAAGCTCGTCATGCCAACTAGCCAGAGAAAACGCCGTTAAATAGAGGTGTCATAATTGAATAACCAACTGGTAATATTTTGTATACACTTGTCGTTCGTTGCTTACCGAAGATGTCTCTCAAGCTGGCTATGGCCGCAACAGGTCGCGTGCTATCTGTTTGCGCACTTTACCGTACTTGCTATTGCGCCCAAGACTCACCTCGGAGCCACAGGCACGGCACTTTAGACGCCTCGGCTTTGACAGGTCAAGCATAGATAGTGGCTGTAGCTTGCAGTGGTAGCACCGGTAATGCGTGACAAACTTGCGCGCAGCAGGCGATAGCTCAAAATACGATATCTCGTAAAGCCGGCAAGCAGAACGTCATGATTATTTTCAGCTGTAACGCACTCTGCCTTCTGGACATAGCTCTTCCCAATCATGCGAGAGTGTGAATTTGACCGTGAATTATAAAAACACCTATATCCTCATGAGATATATTTCACAATATCGGAGAAATATCTTAAGTTCTGTGAAATAGATATTTTCCTAGGGGAGCATTGCAGGGGAGTAGACATGCCACAGCACCATTTTTCGGACTTTATGGCGGCGTTTTGCAATGACACCCGGCTGCAAATTCTCGAAAAGCTGGAAAGCGGCAGCGAAACTAGAATCACCCACCTAGCCAAGGCAACGGGCATGTGCGTCCAAGACGTCCACCGGAACGTAACCCGGCTGATAGAATTTGGTCTTGTGCGAAGACCACTACCCGCTCATTTCCCTTTCAGAGTCTGGCAACGCTGTCAAGGTCCAGCTGCATACGCTTGAATTTCTGGCAATGAACCGCGGATATTTTGAAGAACACAGCCTGCGCTATTTGCCCTTGCAATTTGCGCAGAGAATTGGCACCTTGCAGGACTGCGAAATAATTCATGGCACCGTGAGGACCCTGGCAAAATTCGCCAAAATGTACGAAAGAGGAGAGTACGTAAAGGCCCTAATCGCGCAGGTTCCTCTAGACCACATCGGCAAGATCGCGCACAGGGCCAGGGAAGGGATGCAGGTTTCCTACATCTTTGGAGAGAACACGATCGTGCCTGAGGGCAGGAGAGAAGAGCTCGCCAAGGAAGGATGGATCTGGTAAGGAAGGGAACAGTGAAAAGGAAAATGATTCGCGAAATCCATGTCGAATTGCTAGTCACCGGCGTCGAAGCATGTGTCTTGCTGCCAGACTCTACGGGCGAAGTTGACTTTGATACAATGTTTTACGGCAAGGACAGGGCATTCTTGGACTGGTGCGACGACCTATTTGACCATGCATGGTCTTTGGCAGGATTCTTTGACGAAAGCAGGCTCTACAACATTGGCTAGAAGTTCAGAAACCGAATTGGAAACTATTAAATGCAGTAGCACCTACGCTTGACTATTGTATGGTAAGGGCAAAGGCTGCAAAGGAAGCATCGGGTTCTCAGGAAGAGCAGGGCCTGCCAAAGTGGGCGGAAGACGAGATCAAGTCAGTCCAGTTTGGCAAGCCAGAGGTCATTGCAAGGACGGGGTACATCCTTGACATTTACGAGCATGACTTCAAGGTGGACATTCAGGTTTACGAGCCAATGCCAGACGGCAGGACAATCGTTGAAGGCCTTGACGTTCCAAAGACAATGAAGATATCCGAGTTCATGAAAGGGTTTGTCTACGAATTCAAGGTGAATGTGTTCACGGGGCCGCTGAGTGCCAAGCTTGTCGAGCTTTTAAAGACAAAATTCAGCCTTGAGATGAAGGCCATCTACAGGTTCGAGCTGAAGGAGCTCCAGCTGATGGACGTGGAATCAGACCTTCCTACCGCCTCATCTTCTGAGGAAGAAAGCGACGACGAGTAATCACAGCTATTGGCGCGATTTCGCGTCGACTATTGGTCGCACCGGACTAAGCACCCGTGATTATGACAGTTTTGCCGCTAAATTTCACAAATACATTGCGTCATGCCTGCTTTTATTTTGTTGCGTTGTCACCATTTTCCGGCCTGCCGTCAGTAGCCGGCGGCATGCCTGTTTTTGGCACCTTGCCTGTTGCCAGCTTCATCAGCGCCACCCACGCAATAACAAGCGGCACGTGGTAGGTTGCTATCCTCCACGCTATTATGACGCTGAGCTGCGAGTCCTTTACCACGCTGCTGAGATCCGGTATTCCGCTAAGGTTTGAGAGGTATGCCCATATCCCAAGCTCTGCAAGCCCCGAGCCGCCTATAGTGATCGGGATGTTTGCAACTGCCGTAGAAGCGGACGTTGCCATAAGCGAGTCGAAAAACCCGATCCTTGACTCAACAGAGTTTGCAAGCACCATGAACGATATGCCTTGGCAGACAAACGCGGCGAAGGTTATCGCTATGCCTACTGCAAAGGTGCTGATGGCTTTTTTGGAGTTAAAGTTCTCCCGGCTCATCTTGCAGAGGTCCGCAATCGCAGCATTTGCCGAGTTGACAAGGTTCGCCGCCTTTTCCTTGGCGATGAATTTCTCTGCCAGTCGCTGCGAAAACGAAGGCAGGCGCAGGACGCGCTTTGCAGAAAAGAGCACGAGCGCAAGCCACACCCCAAATGTCGGAATTGTCACCAAAATGACTGCAATTCCCACCACGCTCCCGCCACGATAAAGCGCAAGGCCGCCTGCGATAAAAGCGAGCATCGAGCCTACAAAGACGTCTGCAATGATTTCCATAGTTGCCACCCACGCGGCCTTTCCCGGCGCCACGCCGTTCCTTGTCAGCCACGCTATCCTCACGAATTCCCCGCCGACGTACGACGGCGTGGTTTGCGTCACAAATTCTCCGGCCAGCCTTGCCGAGATCGTCTTGCCAGTCGAGCTCACGTCATAGCCGATGAAGCGCCTGATGAAGTACTTGAAGCGCACGGCCTGCAGCAGCATCCTTGAGATTGCCGCAGCCGCTGAAGCAATGAACGGCACCAGCCCAACCCTAAAGACATCCTGCGGTGAAACATTCGTGGTAAGAAAGAGTATAATGAACGGCACCACGCTTGCAGGGATGGCAACAAGTCGCCAATTCAATAATGTCTTTGATGAAGCGTAGTACTATAATAACGAATGTTTGATGCTACAGTTTTGAAATTGCGATCTGAATTTGAAGAATTACACAAAGAAGAGCGAGCTGTACCATTACTGTAATCACCATCGTGTATTAGTGTGTATGAGGGACTACAAGAGCGTATGACGACAGGCCCGCTCCACGATACGATAGCGAATGTCGAATATCTGCATTTACGAAGAAGGATACTGCACTTTGGAGTAACTATGTTAAGTCATGACTATTAAGAGTGCTTTTGCCTGATAGGGCAGGCGCGGGCATTGGCATATTCGTTCTTGAAGCAGAGGGTAAGGAAGAGGTGGAAGCTGCTAGTAATTGTAACAGGCCTGTGGATATGGGTTTTGTTCCCGATCCCGTTTCTGCCGCTCCTTAACGCGTCCTATGATCCAACATCCATCCGCGTCACTTTCATTATCGCGGCAATAGCATCCATACCTTTCACTCTTCTAGCCTTGTTCATGAACAGTGGAAGGCATGAAGACAGCGAGCTCTAGAATATGCAATTTTCCCGATATGTAAAACTGGAAGAAAAGAAAGACAAGGTGTAAAGCAGATATACACCAGCATATTCTTTCCTGAATAGTGAACGCGATATTTGTCACTGGCACGGCTGGAGCGGGCAAGTCGCTTCTCACTTCCAGGCTGCTCCAGTGGTACAAGGACAACAAAGTGTACCCTGTAAGCCTCAACCTAGACCCGGGTGCTGCCAGCCTCCCGTACGAGCCTGACGTCGACGTCAGGAATTACATCGACATTGCAACCATCATGGAAAGTTACAGCCTAGGCCCGAATGGCTCGCTTGTGATGGCTAGCGACATGATTGCAACGAAACTTGACGAGATCCAGAAGGAGCTGGACGAGCTCAATCCCGATTACGTTATCGTAGACACGCCGGGCCAGATCGAGCTGTTTGCGTTCAGGGCAAGCGGCCCGTATTTCGTTGCTAACCTCCATGCAGACAGCAAGGCGACTATATTTGCGTTTGACGGAATGCTTGTGTCGTCACCGATCAACTTTGTCTCGATATCTCTCCTCGCGACCTCTGTGAAGCTTCGGCTGAAAACCGCGCAGATAAACGCGCTTACAAAGCGCGATTTAATAATAGAAAAGCTAAAGGACATCCTTGACTGGGCCAGCCCCGGCGCCGCGCTAGAGCACGCCCTCAACAGCGAAAAAGACGTCGAATATTCGCTCCTGAGCAAAGAATTGGCGCGGGTCATGAGCAAGGGAGGCTTTGGCCAGAGCATGATCGCAGTTTCAAGCGTCACGATGAACGGCATGGTGAACCTTGCGGCTGCGCTTGCCCGAACTCTTAATCAGGGGGAGGACGGATAGCTTGGCCGTGAAAAAGTCCTGCACCGCCGCTGCGCCATGCTCCACCGCCAATCTTGGTCCCGGCTACGACGTGTTTGGCCTTGCCCTTGACGCGCTCGAAGACAGGGTAAGGATAACTAGGGCAGGACAGGGAGGAGGCAAGATAGAGATCAGGATGTCAAAGAGCGAGCTGGTGATCCCGGCAGAGGCAGAGCACAACTCGGCCGGCCTTGTCATAAAGAAAATGAAGCAGGATTTTGATATTGATGACAGCCTGAAAGTCGAGGTCACAAAGGGCGTGCCTGCCGGCTATGGCATTGGCAGCAGCGCCGCATCTGCCGCAGCCGCTGCAGTGGCGTTCAACGCGCTCTATGGGCTAAAGGTGGACAAGAACAAACTTGTAGAATATGCGGCAGAAGGCGAGATAGCCAGCGCCGGGACAAAGCACTACGACAACGTTTCTGCTTCGCTACTCGGGGGGTTCGTAATATCTGCTCGCAAGGGCGAGTTCATTCGGATAGAGCCGCCAAAAGACCTTGTGCTTGTAGTGGCTGTTCCAATTTCGATGAAGGTGCCAGAGAAAAAAACCGAAGTGGCAAGGAGCGTCCTTCCAAAAGAGGTGCCGCTCAAAAGCGTTGTCCATAATGTCTCCGGCGCCGCCACAATCGTGGCAGGCTTTGCGCTAAAAGATGTGGAAACGATAGCAAGCGGCATAGATGACATCATTGTCGAGCCGGCAAGGAAGCACCTGATACCCGGCTACGACATCGTGAAGCAGAACGCACTTGTGGCAGGCGCGATGGCAGTCACGATAAGTGGCGCGGGGCCGTCAATGATCGCGTTTTTGAAAACAAGCAAGAATGCAAGAAAAGTGGCCGGCGCGATGGCAGAAGGGTTTGGGAAGGCCGGCGTAAAGAGCAGGACGCTTGTCTGCCGGCCAAGCCAAGGCTCGAGAGTAGCCTAGCTACTTCTTGCCCTTGTTCAGAAACGCTGACATCATCTTCTGCCGGTCTTCGTGCGCAAAGCATAGAGCCCAGCCGTAGATTTCCAGCCTCAGGCCGGTCTCTAAGTCAGAGTCCATGCCCCGGTTTATCAGCATCTTGCTCACCTTGACTGCGTTAAAGCTGTTCTTTGTTATTTCTCTTGCAAGCGCAAGGCATTCGTCCATCAGCTTCCTGTTCAGGATCTTGGCTACCTCTGCGGCCCTTTCCTTTTCTTTTGCCGCGTCGCCCTTGGGCGCTTCTGCAGGCAGATTGTCGCCCGTCCCAACGCTTACCACCTTGTTTACAAGGCCGATCTGGGCCGCTTCGTCAGCGGTTACCATCTTGCCGGTGAATATCATCTCCTTTGCCTTTGCTGGGCCGACAAGCCGCATAAGTCGCTGGGTTCCACCCCACCCCGGCGGGATTCCGATCGTAACTTCAGGCTGACCTATCTTGGCGTTGCTTGAAGCGATCCTGATGTCGCACGCCATCGCCAGCTCGCAGCCGCCGCCAAGCGCAAAGCCGTTGACTGCGGCGATTACCGGCTTGTCCAGCCTTTCGATCTTGTTTATGACGCCCTGAGCAGAAGTCGCGTACTTTTCTGCCTGCATCGGGTCAATGTTGACCATGTACGAAATGTCTGCGCCTGCGCAAAAAGAGCGCTCGCCTGCGCCTGTGATAATGACCACCTTGACTGTGTCGTCGGCTGCAAGTATGTCAATCGTGCGGGAAAGCTCTGAAACAAGGTCCGTGTTCATGGCGTTGAGAGCCTCTGGCCTGTTTATCTTTACTATCGCAATGTCGCCCTGCGGTTCCAGCTGGATGTACTTCATCGTGGACATGTGAAACAGGCAGCCAGCATTTCAATAAAATCTTATTGGTCAGAACAGGCGATAGTTAAAAAGCAGGTTGCGGCGCTTGGGTATGCAATGGCACGGTTAAGGCGCTCAAACGCAAGCAGAATTGAAGACGCAGACATCGTGGTGATTGGCGTCCCTGACGAGTCAAGGTCGCATGCAAAGCGCAAGAGCACAAGCAGGGCACCGGATGTCCTGAGGATTGCATCAAACGAATCTGAATTCTTTGAGCGCGGGGGCAAACTGATCCCGACCTGGCCTATGCGAGGCACATTTGAAAACAAGTGCGTGTTTGATGCCGGCAACATCGGTGACAAGAAGGAGCTGCGCCGGTTGGTGCTTGACATTGTTTCGCGCGGCAAGTTCCCGGTTATGATAGGTGGCGATCATTCGCTCACTACTGAAGTGCTGAGCGCGGTATCAAAAGCGGCCGACGAAAAGCTGGCGCTTTTGTATTTTGACGCGCATCCCGACTTTGTTTCTTCTGCAAGGGACTACTACGGCTCTGTGCTGACAGATTCCGCGCAGGCGCTAGACTTTACAAAAAGCATGCTGATAGGAACAAGGGCCGCAGAACCGGAAGAGCTGGAAAACGCGAAGCAAGCAAACCTACAGATAATCAACCCGCTTGACATTGCTGAGCTCGGGGTGCAAAAGGCCGCAGAAATGATAAAATCAAGAACGGCAGGAGCCAAGATATACATCTCTGTCGACCTTGACTGCCTTGACCCCGCATTTGCGCCCGGCGTGTCTGTCCCTTCCCCTGGAGGGCTCTCGAGCATCGGCCTCATTTACCTGCTCAAAAGCGTGATAAGCAACGGAAATGTCTTGGGCCTTGACATCGTAGAGCTGGCACCGGACTATGACGTCAATGGGATGACTGCCAGTCTCGCGGCAAGAATACTTGCAGAATGCATCGCCTCTCTTTAGAGAGAAACTATACGCTGTACTTTTTCTAGCAGGGCTAGCAGGCTCACCGGCTTGACTATCGAGTCGACTATGCAGTTGCTTGCCTTCAGCTCGTCAACTTTTTGCTTTTCGAGATCGTACGCGCTTATCAGTATTATCTTGGTGCCATCCAGCCCGCTCACTTTGCACGCGACGTCGTCGCCCATGATGTCGCCCAGTCGATAATCCAGCAGCAGGACGTCGATCTTTTTCCCGCGCAAAGTATACTCCATGTACTTTTCGATGCAGGCCTTGCCAGAATCGACTGTCAAGACGTTGAAGTGCTTCTTGAGCGCGGCAGAGTATATCTTGAGAAGATCGGCTTCGTCGTCGCAGATCATGACTGTCCTCTTTTCCATCGACCTGTTTTATGGAAGAATCTTCTATATAAAGAAAGTCAGTAAAATCTTAGGTAATATTGCATCCTGCCAAATTTATTTACGTGTATAAGAGAAGACATGTAGTAACGGGCATTGAGTAAGGTAGTTTTTTCAAAGAACAGCATCGCATTGTTGATCGTGATTGGTGCAATTGCAATAGCGCTGTCTATCGTTTCGTTTCAATTTTCAAGTTACGCTTCAAACGAAATTTTAAAGCTCGCTGCCGATGACGTTAGGTCAAACTCCCAGATTCAGGCGCACGACCTTGAAAGGATAATGGTCAACAGCATGGGCTCTGTTTCTTCAAACCTGCAAGTGATTGCCAATGCCCCTTCTGTGCAAAGCGACGATGCTGTCAACGCCCGCACGGTATTTGACGCCGCGCAAAACTCTACCTCTAACCTGACCAACTTTTACATGTGGCTTGACAAGGACGGCAAGCTTTTGTGGCTCAGCAACTTGAACCAGACAAGTTATGAAAAATACAAAGGGATAGACCTGAGCCAGAGGGCTTACTTCATCAAGACAAAAAACACACTTGACGCATACTACAGCAACGCGATAGACTCAAACGACGACGTTCCAAGGGTATATGTTTCATATCCAATAGTTGACAGGCAGACCGGCGAATTCAAGGGAGCGGCAATAGCAGGAATGAGACTCAACACCCTTGGCACGTTTTTGCAGCAAGAGCTGTCGCCGGACTTTCAGAGCACGTTTGGGATGATCGACAGGAATGGGACAGTGCTTTATTCTGCCACCGAGAGCTTCATCGGCAAAAACATATTTGGAAATGAAATCCAGTCTGTCTTGCCAGCGGAATTAAAGGACCCGTTCAATAATTTCATAAAGGACTCGCTAAAGGGCAACTCCGGCATCGAGGACTTTTCATACGGAGGCAACACCAGCTCTATAGCATACGAGCCGATACTGCTTGGAGGAAACCAGTTCGGGACGCTGTACATCATTACCCCGCACCAGTTTGCAGGAAACGTGGGCACGCTCATAGACCAGCAGAGAAACCTGAGCACCATTCTGGTCGGAGTCATTGGCGCCGTCGC
Source organism: Nitrososphaeraceae archaeon (assembly GCA_021325075.1). GTDB lineage: Archaea > Thermoproteota > Nitrososphaeria > Nitrososphaerales > Nitrososphaeraceae > Nitrososphaera. The sequence goes on from JAJPHX010000046.1 coordinate 14,532, forward strand.
GGTGGGTGTAGCGGTGCTGGTAATTACATGGAATCGCAGGCTCGAGCGCACGGTTCACACAAGAACCGCAGAGCTCAGCTCAAAGAGCGAGGAGCTGAAGCGGTCCCACGACTCTCTTGCATCGGCCAACGAGCAGCTCAAGGTGCACGACAGGCTGCAAAAGGAATTTATCAACGTGGCTGCACACGAGCTAAGGACACCGACTCAGGCGATCCTAGGCTATGCGGAGCTTTTGCAGATGGGCCCTGAAGACAGGGAGGAGATGATAAAGGCAATCTACCGCAACTCTATGCGGCTCCAGCGGCTGACAAGCGACATTCTTGATGTTACAAGGATAGAGAGCGAAGCCCTCAAGCTGGACAAAGAGAAATTCGACCTCAAAGATGTTATCGAGGAAGCGATGCAGGACGCCAAAAACCAAGTATCAGACGGCAAGATCAAATTTGTGTACGAGCCAAATGATATCTATGTGAACGCTGACAAGGGAAGGACAATGCAGGTGATTTCAAACCTGCTTGATAACGCGGTAAAGTTCACAAAGGAAGGAACGATAACGGTGTCAACCGAGACTATGGATGGCCAGGCCATAGTCAGCGTAAAAGACACCGGTACTGGCATCGACCCAGAAATAATGCCGCGGCTCTTCTCCAAGTTTGCGACCAAGTCAGAGAAGGGGACCGGCCTTGGGCTGTTCATTTCAAGAAACATTATTGAGGCGCACGACGGAAGGATATGGTGCACAAACAACAAGGGCAAGGGCGCGACTTTTGCCTTCAGCCTGCCGCTGTCAAAGCCCTAGGCCGGTGTTAAATGACGGCGGTGAGTCGTCCTGCCTGCCAACTTTTTGCGTCAGCTTGCTCAATGACTTCATGATCTCGGCTTCCTGTTCGGCGTACGTCTTTTGGTCGATTGCCCCGGTTTCATAGTCGGCCATCAGCTTTAACAATCTAGCTTTTAGCATGTTCGCTTCTTCGCGCACCTGCTGCTCGTAGGCAAGGCTGTTGCAGTGCTGCATGATTGCGTCAAGCGTCAGTTTCATGATGATTAATTCGAGTATCATAGCGCATCAACAAAAAGAGTACGGTGCCCATGGCCCGCTCCGGTGTATTGTCATGCCCTGGCTTTCAAACCTGTCTCTCAGTTCCCTCAGCTTTGTGTCGAACTCATTCATTTTATTCCTGTCCACTAGGTATGCGGCATTGAGCACTATCTCGCCAACTTCGTTTTTCATCATCTTGGTGTCCTGCGCCCCGCTGCCAAGCGTCCTGTTTATTTCGCCCACCATCTGATCTATCTTGCGCAACGTTTCATTTTTCACCGCATCTTGCAGTCGCAGTTTCATAAAGTATGACGTGCCCGGTTGGGCAGAAGAGATCTCGCTTTTTATTTTCTGGATCTCGTCTGACTGCTCCTGCGCCTGAGCTTCAATTTTTTTCAGGCTCGCCTTGCCAAGCAGGACCTTGATTCCTATCTCGTCCTTGCCGCGCACCTGCACAATCTTGGCGCTGTAATCCTTGTACGAGCCTGTAAGGAGCTTCTTTATGCCCTCCTCGTTTTTCAGAATCACCCCAAACCTGACTGGAAGGACCGTCCCAATTTCACGCGCTGCTTCCACGACCCTCTGATGGGCAACGATGTCGTTCATGTTTGATTCCATCTGCTTGAACGGGATGCTGCTGACCACAGCGCAGATGTCCTTGTGGGCTATGGTGTAGACTGGACTTTCAGATATCCCGATGTTGCCAAGGTTGGCAGGAGGCTTTTTTTGATCCCAGTCGATGATGCAGTAGATGTACCTGCCATCCACCATTTCCATCACTTTGCCGTAAGAGTGGCAAGCAACCGCAGCGCTGCCAGGTCAACTCCTGCCACCGCTATTGTCACGTCGCCGGCGATAACCGTCCCCTGATCGATCAGCTTGTCAACCACATCAACAAGCGTGGCCTGCTCCTGCTGCCCCAGAGGTTGCGACAGCTTTATGCCAAGCTCTTCCGGTTTTAATCCAAACTTTTCCGCAATGTCTGCCATACGCTCACGTATCTGCATGAACGCAAGGCCAAGCCTCTCAACTTCTTCATTTGTCAGCGTGCCTGACTCGACGCGCCGCATGGCCTGCTTCTCCAGAATGTCGGTTATTGTCTGCACAAGCGTCAAAACCAATTTAGCCAAACCATGCTGGAGCTTTTCAGCATCCAGCTCTTGCGGCTTTTTTTCAAGCGCCAACAAAATGCTGCTGTCAAGGTTCTTTGTTTCCAAGCTCTCTTCTCCTCCCGTCAACATTCCTTTTCTCCTTTTCCTTCTTTTCCAGCTCGGCCTTTTCCCTTGCCCACTTCTCCCATGGAAGCTCTATCCCATAGCGCTTGGCGGTTTCAAGCGACGCGATGACAAGGTTTACCTTGAGCGAAAGGAGATCGACTCCGGCAAAGGAAAGCGTGATGTCGCCGTTTATCACTACGCCCTTGTCCAAAATGCGGTCAAGAAGATCAAAAAGGGAGAGCTGCCTTGCGGGCAGCTCGTGCCGGTTGCTAAGCAAGGTCTTCACCTAGTCCCATTGCGCCGCGTCTTATCTTGCAGTACGAGCATATGCCGCTGTCCTTGAACCAGTGCTTTGGGCAGAACCCTTCAAGGTACTTTTCAGGCACGGTCTTTGTAAGATGTATCGCCATGATGTCAAACGGTATTCCGCGTTGGCATTCAGGGCACCTTGTAAATACCCACCCGTCGCCCATCGCTATTTTCAGCTCGACTTCCTCATACTTGCCGCATACGATGCAGACAGCCAATTGCGATCAACTGTTTTATTACTTGCCAGATGACGTTTGGGCTGCCACCAGTGCGGGCGGTCCTGCCAATCCAAGGGCTGCTGCATACCTTAGGAAGGTATCAACGCCTGCCACCACGATCCTTGCCCTTACGACGAGAATCTCGATTCCCACCAGCGAAACGGAGAGGTTGGCGTCAATCACAAGACCCTTGTCGAGTACACGGTCAAGCAAGTCGAAGATGCTCAGTATTGGCCTGTAGGCTTGTTGCTGTGACACTCTAATTATTCACTAGGTGAAGCGTACAGTAGCTGAGTAGATAAATTTTCTGCTAAAAATAGTAACATCTACTAGAAGATTGTTAGCGTGAATGACTAGCGGCTTTTAACTCAAGCGCCTCGATTATTGGCCTGAGAGTCGAGGTAAAGTCATGATCCGGGTTTTTAAGCACGAAAATCTCCGAGCTGAGGGCGCGCAGTATCTCCGTGTAGAACGGGATCGCGGTTATCACCTCGGTGTTAAACAGCGTCTCAAGCCTTGCCTTAACCTTTTCCTTGTCGACGCCTGGCGGTATCATGTTTGCAACCAAGATTTGGGGCTTCTCTAGCACCTTGGTGACTTCGAGCATGACTCCGGTCCCAAATATGTCCTGGCTGTCCATCCTTGATATGATGATGTTCATGTCGCAAGACCCCATCGAAACAAGCGTCGACTTTTCCACCCCGGGGTGCGTGTCGATTATCAGGTAGTCAAGGTTATGCATCCGCGAGATCACGTCCATAGCGCTTCGGAACATCCCTATTTCATAGCCCTTTGATAGTACCCGGACGATGTCCTCTGCCTTGAAGCTAGCCGGGACAAATATCAGGTTGCCGCGCTTTAGCTGCATCTTGTCTGTCAGGTCGATTACGATGTCGCCGGCGGTACAAGTCCCGATGAAATAGTCGTTTAGCGTGTGCTTTATTTCGTCAGGCTTCATTTCAAAGAGAACGTGGAGCCCGGGGCCAGCAAGATCGAGATCCAGAACGCCCACCCTCCTTCCTTCAAGCGCAAGCGAAACTGCTAAGTTGGCAGTCATCGTGCTCTTGCCGGTCCCGCCCTTGAACGAATGGACCGCGATTTTAAACGTCATATCAAATCCTCCGCAAGCTGCTTCTTTAGCGACTGGAAGAACTCGGACTCGATCACCTTGCCTGCTTCGTTCCTGATTGCGTCAGAGACTGTCGGGTGCAACTCGATCTTTTCAATGGTCTCGTCCCCTATGATGTTTTCCCTTAGCCCGTCTATCAGGCGCTGGAGGCCCTCGAGCCCTTTTTCAATCCGGCTGTCTACTTCGCGACGCATCCTCTTGTAGCTTATCTGCTGGTTGATGAATTCCTGCCGCGCCCTTATGAGGTTCCTCGACTCCTCTACCTTTTTCTGGTATCGCTCGAGCGCGTCGTTCCTCTTTCGAAGAGCGTCTTCCCGGGCGTCCAGCAGGCTTGCCTTCATGGCGTCTATCTTTATTATCGCGTCGCGCTTCATCTGGTCAACCGTCTGTTGATTGGTCGTGATCTGAGGGAGCTGATCAGGTGCTGGCTGCTCTGTCCGCAAAAAGCGTATCGGCAGGCTGAAGGCAAAAGTCGCGCCCTTGCCGTCGCTGTTGTTGCCTGCCCATATCTGCCCGCCGTGTGCTTCTACTATGCTCCTTGCTATAAACAGCCCAAGGCCGGAGCCTTTTTCCGACCTTGTAGTGAATTTTTCAAACATCTTGTCCTTTATCGACGGGTCGATCCCGCTGCCGTTGTCCCTTATGCTCACAAGGACGTTTGGGCCGGACTGGCGCGCGGTAACAAAGATTCCTCCCTCGCGCTCGTCAATGAACTTCATGGCGTTGTCAAGCAGGTTGAACAACACCTCGCCTATCTTGCCCCTGTCGCACTCGACTGTGAGCGGGGCTTCGCCGGGATCAAACATTATGATTTTTCTGCTGTTGCCTTCGGCCTTTTCCCCGACGACATGCATGATAAGCGAATGGAGATCTGCTTTTTCCATGATCGGCGGCTTGGCAGTCTGCCAGTACTTCTTTTCAACGTCGGTTATCACTTCTGTAATGAGGACGCCCAGATTTACCTGCTCTACGTAGACTTTGAGACGGCCGGTCTCTATCCTGCTTGCCTGCAGGATATCCTCCGATAGCTTTAGCAGCCGCTCTGCGTTCCGGCTAATGATTGCAAGCTCATCCTTTATCGAGTGATCAATGTTGCCAAGCTTTGATTCTATCAGCTCCAGCCCGCCAAGGATGGGCATTATCGGTGTCCGAAGCTCATGGGCCGCGATGTTGATGAACTCGTCCTTTAGCCTGTCAGCTTCGCGCAGCTTGTCGTACAGCTCACGCTGCTTCTGGATGTATTCATCCTTTACCCTGTCGGCCTCCTTGAACTTGTCATACATCATCGCCTGCTCCCACAGGTTGTCAAACATGGCGACAAAGGGCTTGACAGCGGAAGGGTCTGAAGAATAGATGCTCACCGTGCCCTGCTCATCCCTTACTTCATATTCAAGTGTGGTGTGCCTGTCGATTATCAGTATCTCTGGCATCTCCGAGCTGCCTTCCTTGTAGAAGTATCTCATTTCAACGCCTTCTGCCTGCAGCCTGTTCATGACAGGGGTGAGCAGCCTCACCTGCACGCCTCGCTTGCCTGCTTCCTGCAGCGACTGGAGGGTGACTCGTGTCATGTCAGCCCGCCCCTCGGCGGCAGGCAGGAGAAGCATTACCTCATTGTTGGCAGAGTTGATGAGGTTGATATACAGCTGGTAAGCGTCAGCAGAGTTCCTGATAATGTCTAGCATACCTTGTCCAGATGCGGATCAGAAAATGGAGGCGGATGCTTATAAAATAATAGGTTGGATTTTTCTATAACATCAAGCCATCTATTATCTGCCTCAGGTGGTCAGGCGGCTCTGGCAGCTCGCCCGTGTGGCTTATGTTGTTCTGCAGCATGTCCGTGCCTATCCTGCGCACCTTTTGCGTGCCTATCAGCGTGTCAATGCCCCTCTCAATGTCCTTTGGCGTCAGCACGTCCTTGAGCTTCTCCTTCAGCAGGCCCTCAGAGTCGTACTTGGTTATAGCGTGCTGGAGTAGGATCAGCTTGTCGTTCATTGATAGGCTTGCCATGTGCTATTTCAAACGGCTTACAGGTAATAAAGTTTCAACGAAGTTTATCTTGGGCGGCCGCATTCAATTGCTAATGGCAGATGCCGTTGAACAGCTGCAGGAAATGCTCGGGCGCAATTGCAGAGTGCAAAAGGTGCAGCCCGCGGTTTTTGCTTCAGATGCTGAAGTGAATATCGTGATAGTCACTGTTGCCTGTCCTGACGGCGGCACGCATACTGTCAAGGCGTACAGGGAAGAAGCGCAGAGGCTCCGCGAATTTATCAGGACGTTGAAAACATAATCCGTCGCGCAAAAGCGGCATTTTACAATTGTAAAGTCCCATGATTAAATAACTGAACATCCGATCATCTTGCAGTGTCACAAGCCAAGAGAACCCTGATCAAGATAGGAGGGATGCACTGCGCAGGGTGCGTCAATTCCATCCAGCGGCATGTCTCGACCTTGCATGGAGTGAGCAAAGTAGAAGTCAACTTGGCAAACGAAAGGGCAGTGGTAGAGTACGATCCTTCCCTGATCAAGATTAACGCCATAGAAAAGGCCATTGAGCAAGTCGGGTACAGGGTCGTTTACGAAAAGGTGATCCTTGGCGTCGAGAGCATTACCGATTCCTCTGACGCGCAGAGACTTGAGCAGAGCATCAGCCAGATGGAGGGAATCAGGTCTGCTTCTGTCAATTACGGCAGTTCTCAGGTCAGCGTGGAGTACAACCCCGCGCTTGTCTCCCTTGCAGACGTCAGGAAAAAAATTGCTGACAGTGGATACATTGTGCAGAGCGAAACTGCGCAAGCAAGCGCGCAGGATGTCGAGGCGCACAAGCTGAGAAACCTGTTCTTTGTCGGGCTAGTTTTCACAATCCCGACGGTTCTCTTTAGCTACCCTGAAATGTTCAGGTTTGTCCCGCTTGCAGGAACAGATGCGGCAGCATACATTGCGTTTGCTGCAGCATCAATAGTACAGTTCGTCACCGGAAGCAGGTTCTATTCTGGGGCGTTTCGCATTGCAAGGCTAAAGTCTGCAAACATGGACACGCTTGTAGTCCTTGGCACTACTACGGCCTATGTTTTTAGCGCATTCCATACCTTCCCGTCGCCTAGCTGGCACAGTATATACTACGACGCGTCAACCCTCGTCATCACTTTCATCATTCTTGGCAAGTACCTAGAGATCAAGACAAAGAGCAGGACTAGCTCGGTAATACGCAAGATGCTCGAGCTCCAGCCAAAAGTAGCCAAGGTCAAGAAAGGCGATGGCAGCGAAGTTGAAACGCCGATAGAGCTCATCCAGTCAGGCGACATCGTCATTGTAAGGCCCGGCGAGCGAATACCTGTCGACTCCATCGTTGTGCAGGGCGAGTCTGCAGTAGACGAGTCGATGGTAAATGGCGAGTCTATTCCTGTGCACAA
>JAJPHX010000060.1 GCA_021325075.1 Nitrososphaeraceae archaeon
CCAAGATCGGGGCTGTCCACTCTACCATCTTTTCAGGCTTTAGCGCGCAGGCGCTGCATTCCCGGCTTGTCGATTCAAAGGCAAAGATGCTGATTACGGCTGATACTATCAGGCGCCGGGGCAAAGAGATCAACTTAAAGGAGCAGTGGCTAAATGCAGTGCAGGACACAAGCGTTTCCAAGATTGTCAGCGTCGGCAGCAACTATAGCGACTTTGTGAAAAATGCCGGCACGGTCAAGACAGAGGTGATGGGCTCTGAAGACCCGCTGTTTATCCTGTATACTTCGGGCACGACTGGAGAGCCCAAGGGCACGCTTCAGGTGCACGGCGGCTTTACCGTTGTAGCGGCGCAGCAGGCTTCATATCTGATCGACATGAAGTATGATGACGTCCTGTTCTGGTACGCGGACATTGGGTGGATAACAGGCCAGGTATGGGTGGTCTATGGAAGCCCGATAATCGGCGGAACCGCGGTCGTCTACGACGACGCGCTTGACTACCCTGATTCAGACGCTTGGTGCAGGCTGATAGAAAACCACCATGTCAGTATCTTTGGCGTTGCGCCAACTGCGATCAGGCTCTTTATGAAGAATAACGTGCAGGCCGGCAATTACGATTTTTCATCGCTCAGAGTTTTAGCAGCGACAGGTGAGCCGATAAACAGGGAAGCATGGGAGTGGTATTTTGAAAAGGCAGGCAGGAAACGATGCCCAATCATCAACCTCTCGGGAGGCACAGAGATCGGAGGCGCGATTGTCAGCGCCCTGCCGGTGATGTCGCTAAAGCCCTGCACGGTCGGGTGCCCCATACCCGGCTTTGACGCCGACGTTTTTGACGATGACGGCAAGCGCGCAAGTGAAGGGTACCTTGTCATCAAAAAGCCATGGCCATCCATGACGCGTGGGCTCTTGAACAGCCCCGGCAGGTTCATCGACACCTACTGGTCAAAATACAAGAATGTCTGGTATCATGGCGACATCGTGCTTGTAGATTCTAACGGGCTGTGGTACATGCGCGGGCGGGCAGACGACATCATAAAAGTGTCAGGCCACAGGATCGGAACTGCCGAGGTCGAGGCGGCGGTTGCGTCGCACCCGGCGGTTGCGGAGGCGGTGGCCGTGGGCAGGCCTGACGAGATGAAGGGCGAGGCGATAGTCGTGTGCATCGTGGTAAAGGACGGGCTTGCTGCTGCAGGCGGGCTTGCAGGCGAAGTCACAAAGCTGGTCGAAGAATCAATTGGCAGGTTTGCCCGGCCCGAAGAGGTCAAGGTAGTGTCCGAGCTGCCAAAGACAAGGACCGGCAAGCTTGTAAGGCGACTTGTCAGGGCAAAGGTTGCTGGGGACAGCATCGCCAGCCAAGACCTGTCAGTTGTTGAAAACCCGTGGTCGCTTGACAGCATCTAGGTTTATTTTGCATGCTATGGAAATCATCTTGATGGATGGGTTCCAGATCTGCAAGGAAATTGTCGGCCTGCATGACAGCATTGTTGGCGCAGAGATAGCGGAAAAGGGCACGATTGTTGCGGCTTATGCAAAATCAGGCAGCTTTCCAAAGCTGGAGAGGCTGCTTGTCCAGACTGAACTGTACATCAGCATCCTGCAGGCCGGGCAGGAGCAGCTTGGGAGGCCGCACTACATTACGGCGCACAACGACAATATCGACCTCTACTTTTTTCCTGTGGTTGTCAACAGCAGAAGGATGATCTTGGCAGTAAGGGTCGCTGTACCGTACGAGCACGATCAGCTGGTCGGCAAGGTAAGGGAATACATCGGCAAGCTGCGATTGACAGAAAGATGATGACAGCTGTCGGGGCGGCATTGATGGTTATCGGCATTGCCGGGATGATAATCGTAGGCTCGTAGGCGGTAAAGGCTATCCAGAACCAGCAATTCAGCATAGGCCAGGGAGAGTCCTTCCAGCTTGTGCAGTACGTGTTCATGTTCGTGTTGATATCACCAACACGAGGCCGCCAATATTCGCACGTCAGCGCGCAAAGGGAAAGGGCGAAGCAGCGAGAGTCTCAGGCCAACCGCGACAAGAGTGCGGATGCCGCTTGAGCTAGGAACCTTTATTTTGTCAATTAAAAAGACTAGCAAGCATGCAGGACGGCGAGGATGGCAGGAAAAAGTTCGAGCTTCCCGGCAGCAAGCCGCATTATGCCCCTTCTCTCTTATTCACCATAACCCACATGAAACTTGCCATAGAGCCGGATTTTGGCAGCCAGGGCATTGCAGGCAGCCAAGTGCTCAAGATTACTGCATTGCAGGACACGGACAGCATCGAGCTCGACGCGGCCGAGCTGCAGGTAAAGTCGGTTTCAACTGCAAAGCGCGAGCTTGGATTTCGCGCCCTTGACGACAGGCTGACGGTAAAGCTTGGCAGGGCGCTCAAGGAAGGCGGAAGCATCGAGCTTGCCATCGCCTATTCTGCCGGGCCGAGAAAAGGGTTCTACTTTATCGCGCCTGACAAACATTATCAGAACAAGCAGCCCGAAGCTTGGACGCAGGGCGAGACCACGGAAGCGAAATACTGGTTTCCCTGCATCGACCACCCACAGGTAAAGTTCTCTAGCGAAATTTCAGTCACCGTCCCAGCCGGCTTTACGACCATATCTAACGGTAAGCTGCTAAAGGTGGAGCAGCGAGGCAAAAAGCAGGTCTACCACTGGTCAGAGTCAAACCCGCATCCCGCCTACCTCACTTCGGTAGTCATCGGCAAATATGCAGAGATAAAGGAGGGCAACCTGTATTACTACGTCCCGCAGGAAAGAAAGCAAGACGCGGAAAGATCGTTTGACCACACTGCGGAAATGATAAAGTTCTTTGAAAATTACCTTGGCACGAAATACCCGTACGAAAAATATTCGCAGGTGGCGGTGCAGGATTTTGTCTACGGCGGCATGGAAAATTCCAGCTGCACCACGCTTACGCTTGACACGCTGCACGACAAAAAGGCGCACCTTGATTTTACGAGCGACTATCTGGTATCGCACGAGCTTGCCCACCAGTGGTTTGGCGACCTAGTTACCTGCCGGGACTGGCAGCACATCTGGCTAAACGAGGGATTTGCCACCTATTGCGAGGCTCTCTATTGGGAGGCCAGCAGAGGCAGTGACGAGTTCCAGTACTACGTGATGCAGACTGCCGACGACTACCTTGAAGAGGCAGGCAGCAGGTACACCCGGCCCATCGTCACAAAGGTGTACAAGCACCCTGACGACCTCTTTGACAGGCACACGTACGAAAAAGGCGGCTCTGTCCTCCATATGCTCAGGCACCACGTCGGCGACAAGTACTTTAGAAGATCGCTCAAGACGTACCTCCAGCGCTTTGCCAACAGCACCGCCGAGACCGACGACCTGCGCAAGGTATTCGAGCTTGAAACGGGCAAGAGCCTACAACAGTTTTTTGACCAGTGGGTTTTCAGGGAAGGCCACCCGGAGCTAAAGGTAGAATTTTCCGCTCATGACGGCATGGCAAAGATCAAGGTAGAGCAGGCGCAGCCAGGCGAGCCATTTGAGTTCCCACTAGAGATCAGGCTTGTTTCTAGAAAAAAAGACAAGCTGTACACGATTGACGTCTCTGAAAAAGAGAGCACGCTCCAGCTCCCGGTTGACAGGGAAGTTGAATGGTTTTCAGTCGATCCGGAATTCAAGGTTCTGAAAACAATATCGATCAAGGCCCCGAAGGAGATGCTGATAAGGCAGCTGCAAAATGGTGGCACGGTTGTCGAGCGCGTTGAAGCCGCCCGCGCCCTCAAGGGCAATTCGTCGGACGCAGCCATCGACGCTCTGAAGGATGCTATCCTGCATGACAGGTTCTGGGGGGTAGCTGCAGAGGCCGCAAAGGCGCTTGGCTCGACCAAGACAGACTATGCCTATGAAGCTTTGAAGAAATGCCTGCCGGTAAAGCACCCAAAGGTAAGGCGGGCGGTGGTAAAGGCTATTGGAGAATTCAAGAAAGAAGAATCGCTTCCGCTGCTCAGGCCGGTGCTGCAAGATGACGAAAGCTATTTTGTAGAGTCGGACGCGGCGACCGCGATAGGCAGGACAAAGAGCAGGCAGGCGATAGCCATTCTGAAAAAAGCGACAGAGACTTCAACTTTTCAAAATATCGTTGCGCAGGGCGCGATAGCCGGACTCAAGGAATTTGCCGGCGATAAAGAGATTGCCGACTTTATGGTTGAAAAGAGCAAATACGGCAACCACCACAGGGTTAGAGAAGCTGCCACTTTTGCCCTTGGCAAGTTTGTGGACGGCAACCCGGCGGTGTTTGATCATTTGAAGAGCCTGCTGACTGACAGGTGGTTCCGCGTGCGAATCAACGCGTGTAGGGCGTTTGCCGACGCAGAATCGGTAAAAGCAATCCCGGACATGACAATAGTGACAGAGCAGGACCTTGACCATAGGGTGAGGAGGGTGGCTGAAGAGTGCATAAACATGATAAAGGATGCGACAAAGAAACCAAAAGAAATGTCCCAGATGAGGGAGGAGCTGGACAGGATGAAGTCAAAGAATCTGGAGCTATTGCAAAAGATGGACAGGCTGGAGCGGGAGCTCCGCTAGCCTGTCAAGAAATCAGTAACCATCTTGTTGAATAGCTCCGGCCTTTCTGCGTGTGGTCGGTGGCCGCAATTTTCAATCAGGACAATCCGGCAGTTCTTCATTTTCATAAACGGCTCGGCAAACTTTACTGGTATCATGGCGTCTTCCTTGCCCCATAGGAGCATGGTAGGCGCCTTTATCCTGTTCAGCCGGCTGGTCAGCCGCGGCGCCTGAGCGCTTCCCCTCAGCGCGGAGATAAAAGCATCTTTGGCTCCGGGCATCGACATCTTTTGGTGCACCAGCTGCGCATAGTTGTCGTCAACCGGCTTGTTGTCTATCGCAAACAGCGCCTGTTTTACCTGCTCTATGGTTTTTGCATCTATCACCTTGACGTATTTTTTTAATGCCGGTGTCCCCTTGAACGAAGAAGGAAGCGCGCCCGGCGGGCTGACGAGGACTAGCCTATTCACAACATCGGAGTTGTTTATTGCCACTTCTGCAGCCACATGGCCGCCAAGCGACGAGCCTACTATGGATGCCCGGCTTATTTGCAGTCTTTCTAGGAACTGGATGGCAAACTCTTCATAGAACTTTATAGTGTAGCTTATTTTCGGCTTGTCGCTCATGCCAAACCCCGGCAGGTCCACTGCAACAACCCGCAGCGATTGCGACAGTTCCTTGATGTTGTTAATCCAGCTTTCAATAGAGCCCCCTAATCCGTGGAGCAAAAGGGCAACATTTTGGCTGGTGCCGACATCAACGTAGCGCACAGAAATGCCGCCAACCTTTGTATACTGATAATCCAATCTCTGAAAAGGGCATGATTACGGCGTAAAAACTTTATTGTAGAGGAGGAACTGTTCCTGTTCTTTTATCATGAATTTCTCGACAAAAAAGGTCATGCTCTTGCTCTCGTGGCATACTACCTGCAGTCTGTCAAACTTGCCATCCAGATAGATGTTTGCGACAAACGAAATTAGGTGCCTGAGCGACCTTGCTGACGCAGAGTCAAGGTAGATTATTTGCAATATGTTTTTCTTGTTCCAGTAGCCGTGCCTGTTGATTATCGCGACGCCCTCGATTGGCCGGCCTGTCACGATCACGCGCCGCTTCTTTATGAAATCCAGGAGCGCCTTTTTGTCAAGCGTGTACCAGTGCCATGACTTGACGTATCTCTTTGCAGATAAGCTGTAGATCTTGGATTCCTGCAGGTACTGCCAGATGCTGCGATACTCGCTGTTAGCTGCAAGCCTTGCACTGGATTTTTGTCGCCTTGCCCTTGTTGCAGTGGTGCTGTAGTATGCCCACCTCGATACCACCTCAAAGCCGTTCTTTTCCATCATGCGCTGGGACGCAACGTTGTCAGCTGCCACTATCGCGGACGCTTGGCGGCCACCTTTTTTTCTGCCATACTGCGCCATCTTTTCGATTAGCTTGCTTGCGACCTGCGACCTGCGGTAGCTAGGGTGCACCCTCACGCCTTCAAGCCAGGCGCTCTTGCTGTCAGGACAAACTGCCACGTGCGACATTGCGATTTTGCTGCCGTCAGATTCTGCTACTAGTAGCCGGCCGGTTCTGTCTGACTGCCATATGTCCCACACCTGATCAATGTAGTCGCCCCACTCGAAGGTGTTTGAGCAAAAGCTGAGGATCTCTTCTTTGTCTGACTTTTTTGCCGATCTTATCTTCAAGCCCTAGTAGCTGCTTCCATCTCGTGCATAAGGGTTGCGACAAACTGCTTGACGCTTTTGATAAAGTCAAGCGAGCCGGCGAGCGAATCGGTCTCGTTGAATATCGTGACAACATACGAGTTTGTGTCAAACTGGCTTATCCTCATGTCGTTCCAGAATTTTTGCGACAGCTCATCCCCTGTCTTTGAAGTAAGCTGTATCGCGTCCATTGGGTTCTTGTGGCCGACGTACTTGCCTGCAAGCGTCGGGATGCTGTCTATTTTGCTCACACTTGTAAGCACCCTGTGAATGTCGGCGCTTCCGGTGACTATGGAATGGAACACTACCCTGACTGCATAGATGTCGCTTTCAATGTCTACATTGAGGTGTTGCTTCAGCGAAGCGGCCACGTAATGCAGGCACGATATTGTTTCCAGATCAGGGTTTTGCAGCGCGTTTGGGTAGCTCATGACCTGCAATATCCGAAATGGAAGTACGTTGGACTGGACCGGCGCGATCTTGAACCCTTCCTTGAAAAAGGACTTTATGTTTTGCATCGGATGGCCGCCGTTGTCAGGCATGTCGGTTGTGGCAAATCCTTCCGACTTGCTAAATGCGGCGTTCAGCCGATCAGCGTTGTCAAGCACCGGCTGTCGGAAATAAAGCTGCACGTTGAATTGAGTGATGTGGACGTCCACTTACTTGTTCACTGCCTTTGCAGACGATTCCGGGTCTGCCGGGATGATTGTGAGCCAAGGCTTCAGCAGCTCCGGGTTCAGTTTCACAAGATCGACATTTGCCTCTTTTAGCAGCTGTGTCCCGTCTTCAGGATAGTCTGCGACGACCACTATTCTCTTTATACCGACGCTGATGGCCATTTTGCTGCACTCGATGCAGGGTGCAAAAGTTGAGTAAAGTGTCGCGCCGCGGGTGCTGCCGGCGTTGCCAAAAAGCGCGCACTGCATTATGGCGTTTGCTTCGGCGTGCGTGCACAGGCACCTGTCAAGACCTTCGCCGGATTTGACTTCTCCCCTTACTCTTGCCAGGCAGCGTGGGCAGCCGCCTTCAAAGCAATTCTTTATCCCCGGCGGCGTGCCGTTGTATCCGGTCGCTATCTGCCGATTATCCTTGACAATCACCGCGCCAATATGCCGTGTAAGGCAGTTTGAGCGCAATTTCGCAATCTCTGCCTGCAGCATGAAATACGTGTCCCAGTCTGGCCTTTGCATCCTGCACTAGAGAGGTGCAATTGCTATAAAAATTATGAGTTGGCAAGCGGGCTGTTTTCTTCTTCCTGCTTTCCCTTCTTGCGGGCGCGCTCGCCCGCTTTTCTGGCTATCGTGTCGACGGTGCCAAGCGCAAAAACGTAGCGCATGCCTTCCGCTTTCATTTCCGGCGACAGCATGTTGTTCATTTTTTCAACGTCACTTTTAACATAATCTTCAGAATGCTTGTTGGTCCGGGCCACAACGTACAGGAAAACGTCCCCTTTGTACTTGTGGATCTCAAAGACCTGCCCCATTTCTATGCTATATCTTGCTTAGAGAAGGTCGGTTGTTTCGGTCAACAAAAGTTTGCAAGTCAGCTTGCTGTACATGCTGGCACCTGCCACAACGATGCCAGCGGGCACGAAAATCTAGTATTTCTCTGTCAGCATCCTCTTTTGCCGCAGGCTAGACTCGTCCTTTGCGAGATGGAACCCTATCAGGCCTATTGCCAGCGCCACGATGACGGAACCTACTATTGTGTAGATTTCCATTAGCGGATCTTTGCCTCCATCAGGCCTGACCTGCGCTTGCCGCCTATCTTCCATGCGGCTTCCATTGCAACCAGAGTGGGCACGAATCCAAGTGCGATCCATCCGATCGATTCAATGATTTCCATTGCAATGATACAGACAGCAGGTTGGAAGATTAACTCTGCTAACAGGCGGGGCGTAATCGTCACCTGTGCATTGTATAAATCAGAATTTATGACCATTATCAGCGGCGGTTCTGACTAGTCAAACCCGCTTATGATAGCACAAAACAGTGGTTTATCAAAGGTAAAATCACATCCTGCAGTGGAAAGTGCAGACGTAAAGCGATGTGGGAATGGGCATATTGGCATTTCCGCCTATTTCCCATGTCGCGTTTTGAATATAAGAAACGGCTCAGAGCTAGAAAGCAATCATCATCACCGTTTTTTGTGCAATAACAGCGATTATTGTTATGCGGGTCTTGCAGATAAATGTTAAGAAGCTGGTCGCCCCGATAACTGCTGTTTGGTAAAGAACGCAGAGCTTGCCAAGGCCATGCGCGACATCGGCTTTCTGACTGAAGTCGAAGATGGCGACAATGCCCAGTTCAAGGCCCGGGCATACTACAGGGCTGCAGATACCATTGCGAGCCTGCTGGAAAATGTTGCAGATATTTATGGCAGGCAGGGTGTCGCGGGACTGCTTGAAATCCCATCCATCGGCAAGGCCATTGCCGCAAAGATTGAGGAGTTTATCAAGACAGGCAGGATGCGCCACCTTGAAGAGCTAAAAGAAAAAATCCCGATAAACGTTGATGAGTTTTATGGCATAGAGGGGATAGGCCCAAAGACTGTCAAGATGCTATACGACAAGCTGCAAATAAAGAGCCTGGCAGAGCTTGAAACTGCTGCAAGTCAGGGCAGGCTTCGGAATGTGCCGGGCTTTACGGAAAGGAAGGAGCAGGACATCCTGAAGCGGATAGAGTTCTTCAAGAGGGGCAAGGGCAGGCGCATAATAGGCGAGATCTATCCGCTGGCAAAGCAGATCGAAGCGCGCCTTTTGAAGGTGCAGGGCGTGAAAAAGGCAGTTGCCGCCGGCTCGCTCAGGCGCATGAAGGAGACGATAGGCGACATCGACTACCTAGTCGTTGCAGACGACCCGGAAAAGGTGATGGAATTTTTTGTAAGGATGCCAGAGGTCGACGAGGTGATTGGAAGAGGACCGGCCAAGGCATTTGTCAGGCTGGCAGGCAATATTGATGCAGACCTGCTGGTGGTGCCGGAGGAGAGCTGGGGCTCGGCGCTGCAGTACTTTACCGGGAGCAAAGAGCACTCTGTAGAGACCCGCAAGATAGCTATCGCAAAGGGGCTCAGGCTGAACGAGTGGGGCGTTTTCAAGGGCGACAAGAGGGTTGCGGGTGCAACAGAGGAGCAGGTTTACCAGTCGCTCGGACTCCAGTGGATACCGCCAGAGATACGAGAGAATGCCGGCGAGATAGTGCTTGCAAAAAAGAATCAACTGCCAGAGCTCATAGAGTACGGCAGCCTAAAAGGCGACTTGCAGGTTCACAGCGAAAATAGCGACGGAACAGCTACGATAGAAGAAATGGCAAGGGCCGCCAGGGAGTTTGGCCTTGACTATATCGCGATCACGGATCACACAAAGAGCTTGGCGCTTGCAGGCGGGCTTGACGAGGACGAGCTGATGGAGCAGATCGACAGGATAGCAGAGATCAACGACAGGCTGGAGGGCGTGCGCGTCCTCTCGTCGGCAGAGGTCAACATCATGAAGGACGGCTCGCTTGACATGCCAAGCAATGTTCTTGACAAGCTCGATATCGTCGGCGCGGCCATACACTCCAACTTTAACCTGCCAATAGATATACAGACAGAGCGGCTTGTAAAGGCAGCCAAAAACCCAAGCGTTGACATCCTTTTCCACCCGACAGGCAGGCTGATCAACAAGCGCGAAGGATATCCTGTGGACATTGAGAAAGTGATAGAGGCGGCGCTTGACACCAATACTGTGCTAGAGATCGACGCGCACTATGATAGGCTGGACCTCAAAGACGAGTACGTCAGGATGGCCGCGAGAAAGGGAGTGAAGCTGGTTATCGACTCTGACGCGCACCATCCAATCCATTTTGCTTACCTCATGTTTGGCATAGCGCAAGCGCGCCGCGGCTGGGCAAGGCAGCAAGACGTGCTCAACACCCTGCCGACCGACAAGCTCCTGAAAGCCCTAAAGTAATAATTATATCCCGAGCTCTGATATTTACGGCCGTGCGCACAGCCTATGAAAAGGACGAGCTGCGGACAAGGAGGATATTCCTTGGCGTCTTTTACTTTTGCGCCTTTGTCATGGCAGCGATCACGTTTTACGCTATCTACGTCAGTCTGAATGAATACCTGCAGAGCGGCAAGGTCATAATAGGCGAAGTGCTGGTAGAAACTGAATTCCCGGTCAAGGGTCTGGCCAAGCTCGTAACGTACTTGATGATAGTGTCTGTAATCGGGTGGTACTGCGTAGTCAAGCTGGGCGGAGAAAACGTAAAGAGCATACCAAAGTGGCTAAAGTCAATACTGCAGCTGATAGTGCTGGCAATTGCAATTGTGGCGCTGTACGAGTTTGTCTATAATTTCATAATTTGGAACTCGCTCATTACTGCTGACGCGATAAAGGGAGTGATGAACTTTGACGACAAGAACGTGCCGTATCCAAACCCCAAGACCCCGTGGAACCTGGTGTTTGCGACCAAGATGTCGCTTGCCGCGTTCCTGATCTCGGCGCATGGCTTTTACACGATGTCAAAGCCGGAAAAGAAGCTAGAGTAGCCACTCCTTTACCCTTGTCCTCTCAAAGTCCTGCTTTTTCTCATAGTTCTGCTCAGACGGTGGCTCTAGCTTTATCGACGGGCCGGCAGGATTGTAAAAATCGGCTTCAACAGAGCCGGCGCGCCTGTTGCCTACTTCCATGAAGCAATAGCCCTGGCCGCTGAATGCTGCCGTGGCGGGCTTGCCCGCGATTTCGTCCATTATTTGCCTGGCAGCCACCTTTGCCTCTTCCTCGGCAAATATTCCTGCCTTTGGCACTGCTATCGCGCCCACCTTTATCTCGGTGACATCGCCGATGGCAAAGACGTTCTTTACCGACGTCTTCATTGTGTGCCTGTCGACTGCCACCCAGTCGCCACCGCCTGTCAGGCCGGAGCTCCTGACTACCTCCGGCACCTTGTGGGGCGGGATGCCGACTAGCACGTCGTAGCCCTGCATTGCACCATTCTCAAATTCTAGCTGTCTGTCTGAAACCGACTTGATCTTGTGCGATGGGTGGAAGCGTATGCCCTGCTCTGAAATTATCTCCACGACGTTGCTGCTAATCTTGGGCCCGGCGACAGGTAGAGCTATCGGAGCCGGCGCATAAAGATCCAGTTCTATCGAGTTTCTGGTTCCTTGCCTTGTCAGCAGGCTGCTAATTATCATCGCCGCTTCGTATGGCGCCGGTGGGCACTTGTACGGCATACCCATTATAGAAATTGCAACACTGCCGGATTTTAGCGAGAGCAGCCTTTCCCTTAGCTTTGGGACCTCTTGTGCGTTGTAGAGGTTGTAGCCATTTCCTGTAAAGCCAGCTATCTTTTCAGGCGCCAGCTCTGCCCCGAGGGAGACTATCAGGTAGTCGTATTCTATCCAGCCGTGGCCACTGGCCTGCACCCTGCTTGACGCGGTGTCAATCTTGATCACTTCGTCATTCAGGTATTCGATGCCTCTTGCATTGAGCCCATCAAGCGGGGTCTGCGACTCCTCCAGCTTGCGGCTCCCTTCGAGTATCCACAATTTCACGAGTCCCATCATGAAAGACCTTTTCCTGTCAATTACTATGATCTTGTGGTCCTGGCTCAGGCTTTTTCTTAGCACATTGGCGGCCGTAAGACCGCCAAACCCTGCCCCAAGGATCAAAATTCGCTTGCCCATCATTGAAAAGATCTTGAATACCATGTAAAAACTTTTTAGCGATGACTGCGTTGTAAAAGCATGGCGCCGGAAGAAAGGAAAGATTACCCATTGTATGACGACGCAACGCTTGAGCGGATGCGGCGCTATTTCCGGCTCAAGAGCCACGACGAGCTGCTGAAATACATCAAGACCCATGGGATGCGAAGGCATGTCGATATTCTCGAAGAGGCCGACTCACCCTAGCGCGACTGTCACGCTTGTCCCATCCACTGAAACCCTTGCATTGTCGTTTGGCAGGCCCCACTTCCACAGCACCTTCTAGTGAGAGTTGCCGCCGTCAATTGCGACTGCCGGGATGCACTGTTTTGCTCCCTGCTTGTCATAGTATGCGGGGCAGTGGAACGTGATCTGGCCGTAGCTTCCCGCCGGGCTAGACGTCGAGATGCCGGCCGGGTAAAAGAAGGCCGCGCTTGAATCAGGGTTCGTGTAGGGATTGCCAACCCATATGACCCCCAGAAAGATGGGTTTTCTATGGCTGGCGGCTCAAACGAGCTGTATATCGACCAGTTGCCGCCTGCCTTGTAGTACCAGTTCACTGTCCTGCCGTCCCACTCCATTGCAAGCATTACTGACGAATAGCTGGCTGGCA
>JAJPHX010000005.1 GCA_021325075.1 Nitrososphaeraceae archaeon
AAGCTGTGGGCGAGAATGAACACCTTGGAATATTTTTTTCTCAATTCTGAAACGATCATATTGATAGACTTTAGGCAAGTGTCAAAATCAAGGTCACCACGCTCGCCGTCAGATTCGCCGTAGCTAGGAAGGTCTATGCTGTGAATGTCAATGCCTGCCTGTGACAACTTAGATCCCGCGTAGGCAAAAATTCTGGAGTCGCAGCAGATGCCGTGTATGCACAACACTGCACGGCCATTTGATTTTGCTGAAGGGATTTCAATGACATTTATTTTGCCACTCATTGTGTCATAAAAGACCAATCAGGCCACCCCGATCAATTCTTTTGCTATCAACTGTTTTTGCGCCCTATAATGCTGAAGAATCGTGCATAAGTCACAAAGCTCTTACCGTCGTTGGAAAGCTGCTTCAGATCATCGTACATTTTTGTGTATTCCTGATCGCTTAAAAGCCCAAAGCTGAGGATCTGGGGTTTCAGGCTTTCTGCTATGCGCCATCCAAGAGTATTGTACGGCTCGTGGCCCATCAGCAGGCAGGGAGAATTGCACTCAACGCTTGCGTCAAAGGATTCCTCCACCAACAGGCGGTATATCTTCCTGCCAGCAAACGGGTCGCCGCCTGCTTTCTTAACCAAGGTCACATACACTTCGCGAAGGGTGTCGACACTTTTGTTTTCAGGATAACACAACCACGAATCTGGCGCATGATCAAGCTCTTCTATCACTACTGCACCTCCATTTTTTACGAACCGCTTCATAGACTGCACGGCCTTACTCATGTCTTTAAGGTGGACAAACATGAATCGCGAGTAAATGATGTCAAAATACCTATTCTTTTCAGCAAGTCTGCTGTTACAAATGTCGTCATGTATGAAATCAGTATTGGCAGCAGAGTTCTTCTGGCAGTAGAGCAGATAATTTTCATCGACATCCATGCCTGTCACATGACCTTTTTCGCCTACCATCTGGGCCATCATTCGGGTGACAGTGCCGGCACCACAGCCAACATCAAGACAGTTCATCCCCTCCTTTATTCCCGCTTTCAGAAGCGTCCTGCGGGTCAGCGGTTCAAAGAATGCTGACTGTATTTCAAGCCGCGCAATTTCATTAGCAAGGTTGCCTAGAATATAGTCATCTGCCATGATCTGTTTCGCTCTCAATCGACCGGTAGTTGCTGGTCAAAAAGCATGGCTATCCACAAATTGCATTCTCTTAACCTTTTCGAGCACAATAGATCCCTATATATTGTTCCCGTAAATGGAGATTTTACTAAAGGTTAAATAGTCCGTGGAATATATCGCGTCCAATATGCCAGAGCCCGCAACCATGGAGCAGGTTTTCTCTATTCTAGCAGATAGACATTCAGTAAACATACTGAAAATGGCATATTCTGGCTTCAAGGCATCAGGAACAAGCTATGCAGGGAACTTGAGCAAAAAGCAATTTTACGTTAGACTCAAACGCTTGCGGGATTCGGGCCTTATTGAAAAACGCAATTCGACCTATAGGACCACGACCTTCGGCTCACTACTTTACAACGGACATATCAAGACCATTGAAGAGATTCTTGTCAACTACTGGAACCTCAAGGCGGTTGACCTACTGAAATCAAGGCAGGACTTTCCGCTACAGCAAAAAGAAAAGGTCATTGACGAGATAATCAAGAGCACCAGCCTAAGAAACATTGTAAATGGCACTCACCTGTCAGGATTCTCCGTAATCAAGGATTACAACCGCCTTGTCATGGAGGTGATAAAGCTGATGGAAAGTGCTCAGCATGAAGTATACATGGCAAGCAGGTATCATGATCCTCACTTTTCAAAGGTTATGTTCAAAAAGATTGCAGATGGCGTCAAGATGCACCTGCTGGACAGCCTCCCGGATCAGATAAGCGTCGAAAATAGGCTCAACGCGATACTGAGGACTCCACCAAACAGAGAGACTTTTGAAATGGTGGACAAGATAGTAAAGTCTGGGAGGTTTGATCTGAGAAGGAAAGTCGTGGCAGCAAGTTTCATAGTAGTTGACGGTACGACAGTTTGCTACGAGACTACCAGTTATGCCAACCCTGAGCAGTTCACATTGGCAATTTCTCATTACGACGATCAGTATCTGGCAAAGCGTTTCATTGACTACTATAACACCCTAGCAAGCGATGCCACCATTCCACAGGTTCTCATGAGCATAAAAGAAAGGTAACAAAAGCTTCTGTGAAATTGTAATTTTGCATGACAGCAAAAGCTGGAATGACAAATGGTGTTTATATGCTATTATTGAGCATAGATCGATAATTCTAATAGAAAAGTTGCCAGTGTTCGCTACCCTATCTAGAAAAGGGAGGAATATTCTACTCCAAGCACAATATGATGTCTTTCACCACAAATGGCAACCAAAAGAAGGAGAGAATTGGTCACACCTCATTCGTCAGATCTCAGCTTGTCCTTCTTGAATCGCGCAAAAAATGGGGAATATTATATTCCCTTGCAACTGTTAGCGGGCTCTTTTTCATGCCCGGTGTACTAGGTACTATGTGTCTTGGAACCGACATTCTAGCAATTTTTCAGAAGGTCATGCCGCTACCAGCTATTTCATTTCTTGTTACTGTAGGTATGTTTGTTCTAAACGACCTTGCAGATGCAGATCTTGACAGGGCCAATGGGAAAAAGCGGCCCATACCTTCCGGCTTGGTTTCTAAAAGACAGACGTGGACCTTTATTATGCTAACCAATGGGCTGGCCTTGCTGCTGTCTATTATGACGCTCAACCCAATTTCGATCCTGATTGTGGGGCTCATGCTGCTTCTAGGGATTTTGTATTCTGCACCTAGGATTGCGCTGATGAAAAGGTTCGTTATCAAGACGATAACTATAGCGATATACTATTCTCTATGCGCGCTACTTGGGATAACTTCAATTTACAGTCTTGATTTGGCGATAGGCAATCCTATAATTCTAATACACTCACTTTCAATGCTTTCAATCATGATATTCATATCCTCGACACTAAATGACCTTGGCGATGTTGAAGGCGACAGGGCAGCAGGCCGGCGTACCATTCCAATAGTAATCGGAAAAGGCAACACCATCAAACTGTCCATGGTCTTGGCAATTTGCATGCTGCCAGTAACGTGGGGACTCTATGTGTTGGCGATGGCAGCTGGCAACAATGGCAGTCTGGTCACACCGGTATTGACAAGCTTGTTCGCACTGGTTGTTACATCAAAGATGTCAAATATGCGCAAAGGGCTCCATGACATGGAATCGATGCGCAGGCATCACAAAAAGCTATTCCCTCTAAATGTAGTTCTGCAGTCCAATCTTGTCGTTGGCGGACTAATTATGCTTTAATACACAGTTTCGACGCAGAAAATATCCAAATCTGGAGACTTTTCCCCCATGTACGCCATACAGGCGATAATAAACCTATAATAAGCTCATACATACCATTCCAGATGGAACATGGCTAAATCCCAGACCGCGGCTACGATTCTCAGAACTATTGCTGATGACAAATCATTGGAACTTTTCAAAACTATTGCCCAAGGAACAATCGACAGCGAGAACTTGAAGACCAAAACCAAGCTTACTCGCAAGCAATATTATTCAAGACTATCAAGAATGACAAGAGCTGGCCTTGTAAGAAAAAAGAGCGGCAAGTACCTTCTTACTGCCTTTGGCAAGATAGTCTATGATGCCCAAACGACAGTTGACATGGCGCTTACCAGCTACTGGAAGCTTCGCGCAATCGACTCACTTGAAATGTCAAACGAGCTGCCAAAGGAAGAGCAGCAAAAGCTCATCGATGCTCTCTTGGACAACCAAGAGATAAAGGGAATCCTTGTAAAAGGATCCTAACTCTCTCTTTTCTGATGCGTCATTTTTCATTACTGACCTGCAGTCTATTGACCGCCCCATGCGCGTTTTCAGCAAAATATGGCTGATCCAACTCTGCATACCAAGGTTTTCTGTACGGGAGAACAGTTTGCTATAATGCTATATCATTACTGAAACACGCGGCAACAAAATCAACCTATGCCCGGACCGAACTTTGACGGCTCTTTCTTTTTCTGCACTTCTTCAAGTATTGATTCGTACTGCTGGTCAAGGGGCTTGGTATCTATCTGTATGCCTTCCAGCTTGGCAAACGCCGAGATGATGCTCTTTGCGGCAAGTGGCTGGGGAACAGTTGTTTCTGCAATCTCTCCGAAGAGCCCTATTGCGTCAATATTTCTTTCGCCTGACAGTCCGAGGACCAAGCCGTTGAACCACGTTATGGTGGTTATCTCATTGCCTACCGGATCGATTCCTGATTTTGTCAGCACCTTCTTTAGCTCTGGTCTGTTGGCCACGCCGCAGACACGCGGCGCCCCGGTTATCTGTTCCCTGAGGTAGCCTCCTGCGCCGTACAGCCTCTTCACCTTGCCTGTGGACTGGGCATAGTCAAGGAAGGTGTTGCAGAGCCTGTACAGCTCGGCAGGGTCCTGTGGCTGCGACTCGCCGGTAAGGATCATCATCTTGTGTTTTTTGTCATAGGATACTCGATAAACGTCATTTACGCTTTTTACCACTCCGTCAGAGTAAGAGACCCAAGGCTTGTCGCTTGATGTAATCTCTGCCACTTGCTCTGCCTTCAGATGTTGGGAGAGAAACGACGAAACAAGTCCGCCCACTTTGCCCATGTCGGGAAGCGATGCAAACACCGTAAATTCGCCGGCCTTGACATTCTTTAGCACGTTCAGGTTTATCATTTTTCCATCCCATTTATCTTTGCCAGAAAAGCGCAGATCGCCGTGTAGTCCTTGTCTGAAAAGCCACTATTGTTTGCCGCGCGGAAGGTTTGCTGCGCAAGCGCGGTCTGTGGGAGCGTGATCCCTTCTGCCTGTGCGGTGCTTGTTGCAAGCTCCAAGTCTTTGAGCATGTTCTTGAGGTGGAACGACGGCGAAAAGTCGCCGCTTACCATCTTGGGACCTTTCTTTTCAGACAGCCCTGTCCTGAA
>JAJPHX010000033.1 GCA_021325075.1 Nitrososphaeraceae archaeon
ATGCGCGACCATGCAAAGAAATTTCATTCGTACAACAAGATGAAAGAAGAAAAAGACTAGATTGCCTTTAGCTGCTTTACGATCGGCGGCCTTGCCTTTCGGAACACTCTGAACCCGCAGATGCACTTTATTTCGGGCAGCCTTGACAGCTCCTCAACAGTCACCGGCGTCCCGCATCGCATGCATTCGTAGGTGACGTTGCCGCCTGCATTGGTATCAGTCGCCATCCTTATTTTTCAGCCTCTCGCCCACATTTTAAGCTATAGAATGTTGCTGCAGGCGCTTATTCTGCTTGATCGCAGACTGAGCTGCCGCCAGGATGGCTATTGGTATCCTGTGAGACGACGCGCTGACATAGTCGAGGCCAATGTTGCTGCAAAACTCTATTGAGCGTGGGTCGCCGCCATGCTCGCCACAGATGCCTATCTCGATGTCCTTTTTCACGCTCCTTGCCATGTCGATTGCCATCTTCATCAGCCTGCCAACTCCCTTGGTGTCAAGTGACTGGAACGGGTTCACCGGAACGATGCCTTTTTCCAGATAGAGTGGCAGGAACTTGCCTTCAGCATCCTCTCTGCTGAAGCTGAATGTCGCCTGCGTCAGGTCGTTTGTGCCAAAGCTGATAAAGTCAACAAGGTGCGCGATATCATCCGCAACGAGGCAGGCGCGCACGACTTCGATCATACTGCCAAACTTGATCTTTAGCTTTGTCTTGTGCCGGTGCTCAACCTCGCGCTTGACGGATTCAAAGGTCTGCCGAACTGCGGCAAGCTCTTCCATCAGGCCCACCTGCGGTACCATTATCTGTGGTTCCACTGGGATGCCTTCTTTTGTGAGCTCTACCGCGGCTTCGCAGATGGCCCTTATCTGGGTCTCATAGATTTCTGGAAACGAAATTCCCATCCTTACCCCTCTGTGCCCGAGCATCGGGTTGATCTCGGACAGCTCGTGCACGCGCTTTAGTACCTTTTCCATATGCGCGATCTCGGACGTTTTGCCGGACGACTTTAGCTCAAACACGCGCTGGAGCAAATCCTCCTCCTTTGGAAGGAACTCATGCAGTGGAGGGTCAAGCAGCCTTATCGTCACGGGTAGGCCGCGCATCTCCTTGAGAATGGCCTTGAAATCAGACCTCTGCAGTGGCTCAAGCTCTGCTAGCGCTCTGCGCCTCTCCTCCTCTGTCTCGGCCATTATCATGTTGACAAACTGCATTATCCTGTCATGCTGGTTGAACATGCGCTCGGTCCGGCAAAGCCCGATGCCCTCGGCACCATACCTGTGGGCAAGCTTAGCGCTTTCTGGTGTGTCGGCGTTTGCTCTAATCCTGATTCCCTTCATTTCATAGGACCACTGCAGCAGTTCCTTGAATTCTGACGAAATTTCCGGCTCGACGGTAGGCACCTCACCGGCAAATATCCTGCCGGTAGAGCCGTCTATCGTTATCTTCTGCCCTTCAACTATCATCTTTTTGCCGTCCACGGCAAAGCTCTTCCCGTCGATGTCGATCTCTATCTGCGAGCAACCGACAACGCAAGGCTTGCCCATCCCGCGGGCGACTACTGCTGCGTGCGAGGTCTTGCCACCCCTGCTTGTGAGTATGCCGACTGACTGGAAAAACGCCGGCACGTCGTCTGGCTTAGTGTCTTCTCTTACAAGAATCACCTTTTCGCCTTTTTTGCCAAGCGCCTCTGCCCTTGCCACGTCAAACACTGCGATTCCGCTTGCCGCGCCAGGCGACGCGCCGACGCCTGTAGCTATCGGCTTTTGTTTAGCGTGCGGGTCAATCCTGCGATAGAGGATCTGCTCTAGACCCTCCGGGTCTATCCGCTCAAGGGCAGAGGTCTTGCTTATGAGCCCTTCATGGTAGAGGTCTATTGAAGACTTGACTTCGGCAACCGCGTTCATTTTGGCGGCTCTTGTCTGCAGGATGTATAGTTTGCTCTTTTCCACGGTGAACTCGACGTCCTGTGGTTCTTTGAAGTGGTTCTCTAGCTTTTCGCATACCTCCATCAGCTGCCTGTAAACGTCGGGCATCTCGCTGACAAGTGAGTCGATGTGGTTTGGCGTTGTCTTGCCAGAGACCACGTCTTCGCCCTGCGCGTTGATCAAGTAGTCGCCGTACAGCCGCTTTTCGCCAGTCTCCGGATCGCGGGTGAATACCACGCCAGTGCAGCTGTCGTTTCCCATGTTGCCAAACACCATTGCAACAATCGTGACGGCAGTGCCGTTGGCCTTGTCAGGGGTGATGTTGTACTGCTTGCGGTATTCTACTGAGCGCTTGCCGGTCCACGATCTAAAGACGGCGTCGATTGCAAGCTCTAGCTGCTTGTAAGGATCAGTTGGGAATTTTTTGCCCGCGCTTTCATAGAGAGACTTGAAGGACGCAACGACGCCGTGCAGGACTTTGGTGTTTGAGAGATCCTTGCCGGCAAGTATGTGGTCGAATTTTTTGTCGTCGATTGAAAGCGCGATCTTGCCAAACATCTGGATAAACCGCCTGTATGCGTCCCATGCAAACCGCGAGTCGCCGCTCTGCCTTGCCAGCCCCTCGACTGTAGAGTCGTTGAGCCCGAGGTTGAGTATCGTGTCCAGCATGCCGGGCATCGACACTGCTGCTCCGGAGCGCACTGATATTAAGAGAGGATTTGACTCGTCGCCAAATTTCTTGCCTGTGGTATTCTCAAGGCGCCGGATCGATTTGCGGACCTCGTCCATCAGGCCGTCTGGCAGGCGCCTGCCTGCCTCGTAGAACTTTTCGCAAATTTCAGTGGTAATTATAAAA
>JAJPHX010000160.1 GCA_021325075.1 Nitrososphaeraceae archaeon
AGCATCAAACTTTAAAACACCTAGCTCTATTGAAAAGGAGACGTGGCAGCAGGAAAGGTTGAACAATATTTACGCGACGAGATAAAAAAGCACGGCACGATCTGCCTCCCGCTCATTGACTCTGAAAACTCGACAGATGCAGCATCAATTGCAAAGAAGGTGGAGGAAATGGGCGCCTCGGCCATCCTTGTCGGCGGCTCGTCTGCCATCGACCAGCTAGAATTAGCAAAGGTTGTCGCGGAAATAAAGGCCAAGATCAAGATACCCGTGATATTGTTTCCCGGAAATGTCACGGGCGTGTCACCAAAGGCCGACGCGATTTTGTTCAGCTCGCTGCTCAATTCAGAGAATCCTTACTTTATCACAGAAGCGCAGGCGCTCGGCGCGCTTGCAGTCAAGAAATACGGCATCGAGCCGCTGCCGACCGCGTATGTAATAGTGGGCGAAGGGACCGCGGCGTGGTTTGTTGGAAGGGCCAGGGGGATACCATTCCACAAACCAAACATTGCCGTGATGTATTCGCTGGCCGCGCAGTACCTGGGCATGAGGTTTGTCTACCTCGAGGCCGGCTCGGGCGCTTCCCAGAATGTCCCGGCGGAAATGGTGGCGGCTGTCCGGAAATACTATGAAGGCATGCTGATTGTCGGAGGCGGCATCAGGTCGCCGGAAACAGCGGGGCAAATAGCCAAGGCTGGCGCTGACATTATAGTCATCGGCACCATGATAGAAAAGGACTGCAACTGGCAGGAAAAATTTTCGTCAATAGTCAAGGCCATTCGGTCGCGATGACGCCATGATGCTGGAAGAAGCCGACGCCCGATTAAAGGATGTGAGCATGCCGGCGTACTACCGGCGCTACCAGCAGGACATCCTGCAGAACGTCTACCAGAACTACCAGCACGCGCTCAAGGCGCGAAGGCGCGGGATCGACGCAGCAGACATTGTCGAGCCCAAGATAGCGTACGACCTGGCAGACAGGGTCGCCAAGATGCATGAAATCGACATCGCGGACAGGCTGCGCGCCCTGCTTTCGCAGACCACGAAGGAAAAGGCTGCTCTAAAGATCGCAGAGGAAATAGCGGCCGGCGAGTACGGCTCGGGCGACTTGAGGACGCGCCTTGACAACGCCGTGAGAGTGTCGCTTGCAGTGGTCACAGAGGGGGTCACGGTCGCCCCGCTGCAGGGCATAGCCGATGTCACGATAAAGAACAACGCCGACGGCTCGCAGTACCTGTCGGTGTCGTTTGCCGGCCCCATCAGGTCGGCTGGCGGAACTGAAGCCGCGCTCACCATGTTGATAGCGGATCACGCAAGGAAGGTTGCCGGCCTTGGAAAATACACCGCAAACTCGTTTGACGACGAAACAGGCAGGTTCGTCGAAGAGCTCAGGATCTACGAGCGCGAAGTCATGGGCTTCCAGTTCAAGGTGCTTGACGAAGACGTACTGAAGTGCATTGCAAGCCTCCCGGTGGAGCTCGACGGAGTCGACACCGACCCTGTCGAAGTAGTGGGCCACAAGGGGATGCGTCGGATTGCGACAGACAGGGTGCGCGGCGGCGCGCTCCGTGTCATGAACGACGGGCTCATCGGCAGGAGCAGGAAGCTATTGAAACTGGTTGAAACACTAAAGCTGGACGGCTGGCAGTGGCTCAAGGACCTGAAAGGGGCGATCCAGACGGGCGACGATGATGCCGCCCACCACAGGATGTCCGAAGTGATCACCGGCAGGCCGGTCCTTTCGATGGCCAAAAAGATAGGCGGCTTCCGCCTGCGCTACGGCCGTTGTTGCAACACCGGCTTTGCGACTGTAGGCATACACCCTGCAGTACCAGCGCTACTAAACTACGCCATCGTGGCCGGCACCCAGATCAAGATGGACATGCCGGGCAAGGCGTCCACTATAGCGCTTGTCGACACTATAGAGGCCCCTGTTGTCAGGCTAGACGACGGAAGAGTGATGCAGGTTTTTACAGTCGAGCAGGCAGAAAAGATCCGAAAAAGGGTCAGCAAGATCCTATACCTTGGCGACATGCTCATCAGCTACGGCGACTTTCTTGAAAACAACGCGCAGCTCCCTGTCGCGAGCTACGTCGAGGAGATATGGGCGCTCCAGCTCCGCGCCAAGCTCTTGGCGGCGCCTGACATCAGCAACAGGGCAAGGCTTGCCGAGTTAGTTGAAAACCCGATGATAATACCAACAATCGACGAAGCATTTGAAATCAGCAAGCAACTGGGCGTGCCGCTACACCCTAAATACTCGTTCTACTGGGACACGTTAAGTGCAGCCGACGCACTCTACCTGAAGGAAATGCTGGCAGCCCTGCCAAACGATGCCAAGCTGAAGGACATACTTGAGAGGCTAGGAGTCGCTAATTCAACAGTAAATGACAGGATACGGCTTGACGACCCCGACCAGGCGGCGTCGATTCATCGGCTGCTTGCCGGCACTGCCGCTGACTGCAAGGACGCAATAGAATTTGTCAGCAAGTCATCCGGCATCATGGTGATGCCAAAATTCGCGTCAACCATCGCGGTAAGGGTAGGCCGGCCGGAAAAGGCAGCCGAGCGCAAGATGAAGCCGCCCGTGCACGTGCTCTTTCCAATCGGGGCAAAGGGCGGCGCGACCCGTGACATCCTGAAAGCCTGCAAGGAAGACTCGTTTTACACCGAGCTTGCCAACCGCTACTGCGACAGCTGCAAGCTGCCGTCTGTAGGGACGCACTGCCGGTCCTGCGGCTCTTCAACGATGCTCCGCAACCAGTGCATCGCCTGCAAGGGCGAGATCGAAGACGGGGCAAAGTGCGCGAGGTGCGGCAAGGACGGCAGGACGTACTCCACCACCAACTTTCCGCTAAAAACCGCGCTGGAGCAGGCCCGGAAAAAGCTGGGAGTCGGGCCAACCGAGCCGTTCAAGGGAGTCAAGTCGCTCATGAGCAGGAACAGGGCGGCAGAGCCTCTTGAAAAAGGGATACTGCGCCAAAAGCACGATTTATACACATTCAAGGACGGCACCATCAGGTTTGACGCGACAAACGAGCCCCTTACCCACTTCAAGCCGGCGTGGATATCTGTCAGCATCGACAAATTAAAAGAGCTGGGCTACACCCGCGACTATTTCGGCAGGGAGCTGACCTCGCCCGACCAGATAGTGGAGCTGATGATGCAGGATGTGATAATCCCACGCGACTCTGCAAAGCACCTTGTCAGGGCTGCGAAATTCATAGACGAAGAGCTGGAGAAGCTCTACGAGCTGGAACCGTTCTACAACGTGTCTTCCATCGACGACCTTGTAGGTCACATGGTGGTGGGGCTTGCGCCCCACACTTCTGTCGGCATCATGGGCAGGATGATTGGCTTTACCGACTCGCAAGTATGCCTTGCTTCGCCGGTGTGGCACTCTGCAAAGCGCCGGGACTGCGATGGCGACGCCGACTCGATAATGCTCCTGATGGACGCATTCCTGAATTTCTCGTTTGACTTTCTGCCTGACAAGATAGGCGGGCTGATGGACGCGCCGCTCCTGATACAGCCGGTGGTGCTGCCACACGAAGTGCAGCGCCAAGCGCACAACGTAGACATCGCAAGCGCCTACCCACTTGAATTCTACGAAGCGACCTGGAAGCAGGCCAAAGCTGGCGACGTGGCAAGCATGATAGAGACTATCAAGAACAGGATAGGCGACGAACGCCAGTTCTTTGGCTACGGCTTTACGCACCTGACAGACGCGCTCACCACAAAGATGCAGCACAGCGCCTATTCCACACTTAACACGATGGAGGAAAAACTAAAGATGCAGTTTGACACGGCAAAGCTGATAAACGCGGTGGACGCGGACGAAGTGGCCGCCATGGTGCTTACCACACACATACTTCCGGACATCATGGGGAACATGCGCTCCTATTCTTCGCAGACTTTTCGGTGCACCGCTTGCGGCGCCAAGTTCCGGCGGATGCCGCTCATGGGCAAGTGCACGGAATGCAGCAGCGAGCTGATCCAGACTGTGACAAGGGGAGCAGTGGAAAAGTACCTTGGCATCGCGACTGACATGTGCAGCGAATACAAGATAAACGACTACTTGCGCAGCAGGGTTGATTCCATCGCCACTGAATTGAAATTAATATTTCAGGAAGAAAAGAAGACCCAGTCGAGCATGATGGAATTCATGGGCGGCTAGGCAGAGCCGACAAACGTCTTGTATATTCCGATCGCGTCTTCTTCGTCCTTTGCTCCCACTATTGTAGCCGCGCCGCTTGAGAGGAAACTGACAGACATCCTGCCAGAGTTGACCGCGGTTATCCCGAGGTTGCCCCTTGTCTTTACCTGATAGCCCAACGACTCGGCGTTCTTTACTATCCCAACCAGATTTACTGGCACCGGTTCTGCCGGCGTGACAGTCCACGTGCGCTTGCCCCTGTCGCGCCCGCAGAGCTCCTCGATTATTAGCTGCTGCGCCACCAACTTGTTGTCTTTGCGCGCAGTCCCGCATGAAGGACATTCGTCCTGCCTGAACATCTGGACTCTGTCAAACGATAGCTCGCTCAGGTCGATGTACAGCAACTTGTTGACCAGTGTCGGCTGGTCGCCCTTGATTATCTTGACAGCTTCTGATACCTGTATGCCTGCCACCAGATAGAGGATCGATGGGTGCACACCTTCGGTGCTACAGGCCGGCATCTCTTCTTCGTTCAGCTCTGGGAACATGCACCGCAAGCAGGCAGACTTGTTTGGCAGGATTGTCGATACCGATCCCGTCACGCCAATTGCGCCTGCGTAGATCAGTGGAATATTGTGCTTGATGCACGCGTCGTTCAGCGCATAGCGCGCGTCAACGCTGTCCAGCGCATCGATGACGAGATCAAAGCCCTTGACGATGCTCTCCGCGGTGAATTTCGTCACGGAGGTTGGCACAGGCTCTATCTCTACTCCGGGGTTTAGCTTGCGCAGTCGCTCTGCTGCAGCTTCCACCTTGACCTTGCCAATGTCGTCATCGGTGTAAAGGTGCTGCCTGTGCAAATTAGTGACTTCGATGACGTCTCTGTCGACGATGCGGAGCTTGCCGACTCCCATCGCTGTCAGTTGCGTGATGACAGGGTTGCCTATCCCGCCTGCTCCAACCACGCACACCTTGGCGCTCCTGAGCTTTTCCATGCCCTCAAAGCCAATCTCCTCAAGCATCAGCTGGCGAGAGTAGCGCTGCATGTCCTCGCTTGTCAGCTCTGCACCTCCCGCCACCGCCGGCAGGATGTAGACAGAGTCGCCGTCCTTTAGCTGCGCCGCCAGCCCGCCGCTAAAACGCATGTTCTTGCCGTTGATGTAGATGTTGATGAGCGACCGGGGCTTGCCGTTGTGGTCAAACACCCTGCGCTTGAAATCGTCGCCCAGCTGGTCGGATATCTTTGTAAACGCGTCCTGGAGATCATTTGCCTCTAGCGGGATCTTTTTCTCCCCCTGACCCCTGTTCAATACTGAAGGAACTACAAATTCAACCTTGGCCAATCCCATCACCTTATCATCGCGGACACTGCGGCAGCGTCCGGCTTGACAGCGTTTAGTTTCGGCAGCAGACCTATAATCGCTTCTGTCGTCTTGAGGCCGTTGCCGGTGACGTAGCAGACCACGCGCTCATCCTTCTGGATCTTGCCTTCTTCGACTAATTTCCTTAGCACGGCGACTGACACACCGCCCGCCGGCTCTGTGAATATGCCTTCCGTCTTGGCAAGTAGCAGGATGCTGTCAGCGATCTCTGCGTCGTTTGCCTCCTCTGCAATCCCATTGTACTGCTTCAGCCTCTTTAGCACATAGATGCCGTCGCCCGGGTCTCCGATTGCCAAGCTCTTTGCGATCGTTTCCGGCCGCTCTACCGGGATGACTTCGTCGCTGTTTCGCTTGAACGCGTCAACCACCGGCGCGCACCCATGCGGCTGTGCCGCTATTATCTTCATGTCCTTGACGCTGCCAATCAGCCCGAGCGAATGGAGCTCCTCAAAGCCCTTGCATATCGCGTTGAGCATCGCGCCGCTCCCCACCGGGATTACCAGGCTGTCTGGCACCTGCCAGCCCAGCTGCTCTGCCACCTCGTAGGCGAGCGTCTTTGATCCCTCGACATAGTAGGGTCTCATGTTGATGTTAACTACCCCAATGCCCTTAGAGTCGCCTATTATTGACGCGACCCTGTTTGCGTCGTCATAGGTGCCTTCGACTGACACGAACTCGGCCCCGTATGAAAGCGCCTGAGCAATCTTTACGTGCTCAATGTCAGACGGCGCAAAGATGTAGCACGGAAGGCCGGCCTTTGCCGCGTGGGCGGCCGTTGCGGAAGCAAGGTTGCCCGTCGACGCGCAGCCGACAGCCTTTAGCTTTGTTTCTTTTGCCCTTGACACCGCCACTCCGGCGGGCCTGTCCTTGAATGAAAAAGTCGGGTTGACAGAGTCGTTCTTGACAAACAGGTTCTTCAATCCGAGTCTTGCGCCCAGCTTGTCCGCGTTCTGGAGCGGGGTGAGCCCAGCGTTAAGGCTGACAACGTTGCCCTTGTCTGCAATCGGTAAGAGCTCAAAATAGCGCCAGTAGGTTTTTTCCCTTGGCTCAAAAGTATGCTTGCTAACTGACACGTCTTTGTAGAGGACGTCCAGAGGACCAAAGCAGTCTTCGCAGACGTAGCGAAACTGCGGTTCGTACTCCCTACCGCATTCCCTGCACTTTAGCGATCTAATACTTCCCATGTTTGCTGTTCTCCATCAAAACGGATGTGATTAAAACTTCGCTAATCACATTTTAGTATTACTAAACTTTTTCATGGTTATGTATTGTAATGCTTAATATCTGATTTCCTGCAAAAAATGTTGGCAATATCCGCCGATAATACAAATAATCAATGTTTTTCTGACTCTTTCAGCACGTTGTGAAAGCAAGAC
Source organism: Nitrososphaeraceae archaeon (assembly GCA_021325075.1). GTDB lineage: Archaea > Thermoproteota > Nitrososphaeria > Nitrososphaerales > Nitrososphaeraceae > Nitrososphaera. The sequence continues at coordinate 6,912 of JAJPHX010000160.1, forward strand.
CTGTTGCCGGTGTGGCAGGCCGGCTTGTCAGAATCCACCATGTACAGGATAGCGTCAGAGTCGCAGTCGACCAGGATTTCGTGCACAGGCTGGACGTTGCCAGATTCTTCGCCCTTCATCCAAAGCTTGTTTCGTGAAGTGCTCCAGAACCATGCGTTGCCTGTCTTCACCGTGTTGCTCAGGGCTTCTTTGTTGGCGTAGGCCAGCATAAGGATGTCCTTGGTCTTCCTGTCCTGCACGATAACAGGGAGCAGGCCGTTCCGCCTTTCAAACTCGATGTCCTTGAGCGACTTGGCGTTCATGCGTAGCTTATAGTGGCGTGGACGGAAATAAATCTATACCACATCGACTTCATGGAGCGTAACCAGCCCGTTATCGCCCACCATCTTTTTTATCTGTGTCAGCAATGGCTCCAGTTTTGGTTTTTCATCGACAACTTCGATCATCATGGGCATGTTGACAGTCAGCCCTTCCAGGTGCACTGTCGATTTTCCGCGCCTGCCAAACCCGTCGACCCCGGTCCAGACAGTCGCCCCGGAAATCCCGGACTGCGCCAAAAATTCCATCAGCGCTTTTTCAAGCGGCCTGCCATCAAGCTTGTCGTTCTTTTTTATCCTGATGAGTAGAGCCCACACTTTCATGCTACATGCCTCCCTTTATTGCAAGCAGGCTGGCAACAGACCTGCCGCCGATCACCGCGCCTATAGACAGGCCGACGTTTGCTAGTATGTTGATCGCTAGGTTGCCAAACTGCCGGTTGTCTATCAGGTTGCTGGTCTCAAGTGCAAAGGACGACATTGTTGTGAGGGAGCCGCAGAACCCGATAGCTACTAACAGGCTGTACCTCGTGTCCCAGTTCCACATCACTGACAAGATTGAGAACACCCCGAGTATAAAGCTGCCAATGACGTTGACGATGAGGATGTTGACTGGGAGCGTCCCCAGAATGACCGGCGACTCGGCTATCTTGTACCTCAAGAAAGCGCCAGCTACAGCGCCTGCGGCGAGAAACACGAATTCGATTCCTTTCATTTGCCCACCATTCTCTCAATTGGTAGGCATTATCAGCACCTTTAGAAAAGGGCGGTTCTGGCTCGCGCCAAGGCTAATGCCATAGCCTGCATCAGTATTGCGGCAAGCTGGAATTAAAGTTATTGCCGGGAAATTGAGACGCAGCGCAAACCATGCAGACAGAGATATATTCCCCCTGTGCAAAGATGCTGTCAGCGAGGTGGGGAAGCCAGGTTATCCCGGCGGGCTCATAACCCGCAGAGCGGTTTCCACTTTTGCATAATTGCAGGTGGCCGTAAGTTCAAATCAACCCCTCGCTATGCTTTTTACAAACCCGGGTTTTTCCAACCCGTACCTTTGAATCGGCTTTGTAAGGTGCCGGTGTGCCTTTGGGGTCGGGACGTAAAGCCCTGCCTTGATGGCGCGCTCTTGTAGCGTCATGATCTTTGCCGCGTTCGGATCTCTGTTCTTACACCTGTCGCACTGGTAGCCCTTGTTCTTTCCTTCTGACTTCATGCGCTTGCCGCACACCTTGCATAGTGGATTTAGCATATTGTAAATTGGCGCCAGCTCTAGCACTGACAGGTACTCGACGTTTAGGATCTTGGGGTGCTTGCTCGTCCCCTTGCGCACGCCGCAGCCGATTTCAATAGAATCGCCCGGCTCGAGCTTGCTTGCTACATTGGCAAGGTTGGTAGGCTCGTAGACCGCGGCCGGCATTTCTGCTCCGGCCTGCTCTATCGTGAATATAACGTGCCCGCCTTCCATTGCAACAGGCTTGCTTTTCACCTTGCACCGTACATAGCCGGCGGTGTACGCCTTGACCTCCGCAACTCTGATCTCGTTTTGCAAATGCATGTTCGTCCCTTGGTTTGAGCGAAAAATAGTCCAGCCGTCAAGCTCTTCCTCGGGTTTGAGCCTTGGCAGGGCCGATGCGACAACCTCGGCGCTCTCCCCCCTCACCCCAAAGAACACAGGATCGGGGCCGTGGGGCGCAATCAGCACCCTCTTGTGGCTTGGGTCATAATTGTTGAACGTGTTTGGAAAAGTGTCCACGCTGAACTTGATGATCTGCTGCTCGTCCACAATCCTAGGCAGGCCACAGTTTTCCAGCTTGCGGTAGGCAATCAACTCAAAAGTATGGTCGCCATCAAGTAGGCAGCCCATCGCGCCAAGCGAGCCGACAAGCCCCTGTCCGTTTCCAAATGTGAAATACTGGACGCCAGCAGCCTTTGCCGCTTTTTCAGCCATCTGCCTGCTCATCACGTCGCACATCGCTATCGAGCTAAATTCTTGCAGCCTGCCCGGAATCCGATCGCTTTCAAGAAACGCGACTCCCGGGTTGGCCCCGCTGCCAATAGCCGAGCCTTCCTCCACTGCCTGCCTGACATAGTCGATGACCCTGCCTGCATCCGGCACTTTTAGCCGCAGGCAGACCGCGCCATTGCCCCGGGTTTTCCAAGGGATGTTGGGGTTGAGCCTGATCAATAACGGATAATCAACAAGCTCGACGCCCATTTTTTTCAGGTGCTCCGCCACCTTGAACCCAAGGTGCGTGGTACACCGGCCCGCGCGCGAGTCAGTGTCGTCAAACGCGACGTGGAGCACCTGCATATACGACTGTCAGCGTAGTCGGTATATAGTCATAGCCGCAAGAGTTGAGAATGATTAATATTGCGCAACTGTCGACTTTTCTTTTGTCTATCTGCCCAGTTAGACTGGCTGAGAGGTACAGGCGCTTTTTAGCGTTGCACGATAAACCATGACCACTATTGGCGGTCCACCCGCTAGTATCCCTATATCGTCATGCTAATGCCCTGTCCTTTATCAGCCCATAATTTTTGCTAGAATTATATCGCTGTTATAAAATCGCCATAGGGTTTAAATAGTTTCAGCATAGATCGTTGGATAAGTGAATTAGATGCCAGTCGCAATACTTCCTGATATAGCCGAACAACACTGCATCGGCTGTGCGCTCTGTGTAGAGATTTGCACCGCTCTCGGTCCAGATGTGCTGAGAGTAAAACCAGTCGAAGGATGGAAGAGAGGTAAAGCATTCGTCTTTTATCCAGAAAGATGCATCTCCGACGGAGCATGCATTGGCGTTTGCCCAACAAAGGCAATCTTTTGGATGAGGCCGATGGATTACACTCCAGGTCAGCCAATCCCGCTGAAGAAGCACAGCCTGTTCGTAAAGGGCTGGGAAGAAGGTTAAGCCCTTCAACCGACACTTTCTTTTTTTAATTTTTATTCTTCAATAAATTATTAATACAGTACTTGCTCGTCTAATTCCATTGGTTGACTGGGACGAGCAGATCAAGGCACACCTTTTCTGGATCTGGTGCGAAGAGGAAGGCTTCCTGAAGCGCGGCAAGGAGGGCATGTTGGTAATAACAGACAGGCGCCTTGCCTTCATCAGCAAGACAGAGATGACCTGGAAGATGCACGACACCCATTCCACCCGCCAGTTCAACCGGTTCAAGAGCAAGGAAAACGTCTTCCGGCCTGCCGAAGGCTACAAGCTCGAGCACCTTGAAAAAGACCTTGACAAGAGCCCGGACAATCTGGAGATACTCTACAGCGAGATTCTGGACATCACGTCCGAGGAAAAGCGGTGGGGCACCCTTCTAAAGGTCAAGGTGAACCTCGGGGACAAGTCAAAGCTGTACAAGTTTTCGGTAGTCAAGGGGTGGGTGAAGTACCCTGCCAAGGACCCACTGGAGTTTCAGCGTATGGACTGGAGCCCCCTTATAAGCCTCGTAAAGACATCATCTGCGTAAATTTATATTGCAATCACCTGGAGCAAAGCTACCAAGACCGATTTATGGTGATAAAGACAAAGGCGTTCGTCCTGATAAACACGGATGCCGGACTGGAAAAACTTGTTCACGAAGAGATCAAGTCCCTTAACGGCGTGCAGGCAGTCTACGAACTCTATGGCGAGTACGACATGATGGCAATCGTCGAGCAGGACACGGACAAGGACGTGGCAGAGGTTGTCTCGTGGGAGCTCCGCAAGATAAAGGGCATAAAAAGCACCAACACGATGGTCGTTGCAAAGTAATAATATCGGTCAGTTTTATCCGCGCGCAGGCATTGACAAAAAAGCTGTTCGTTGTCGGGGTTGGTCCCGGCTCGCCAAGGTACCTTACCGACGCGGCCAAAGA
>JAJPHX010000154.1 GCA_021325075.1 Nitrososphaeraceae archaeon
CCCCGGCTAGGAGTAAAGCCAAAGATTTCATAGCGCATCGTAGGCCGGTTCACGTTGCTCCAAAAGCCCATCCACTTTGCTTCAGAGCGGTGCTCTGCAAGAGGCAGAGAAAATTTCGCGTCTGACGACTTGGAGTACCACAGTATCGAATCGTAGGCGGTATGCATCCTGTCTATCGAGTCAAATTGATACTGCAGGTTTTTCCTGCGTCCTCGCTTGACAATGATCTCATTTCTGAAATTTTCAGTGCCAAAAATCTGGTCCATCATCACTTTGATATAGTGGACTGCATGAAAGTCAAGGTGGACAAAAATGGAGCCGGTAGGCGATAAAAGCTTGCGGATCCCTGATAGACGTGTGTGCATCATTTCCAAGTACTTGTTTTGTTTCCACATATCCTCAAACGCAAGGCTGTTATTATTATCAATGCGATGAAAGTAGCGCTCGCCACTTAGAAATGGAGGATCGATGTAAACGAGATCAATTTTATTTTCAAAACCATGTGCAAGTAGGTAATTGATGCAGACAAGGTTGTCGCAGTAGAAAAGAAGGTTCTGATCTTCTAATCGTTTCCCGATTGCTGCAAGCCGGACTTTCTGTCCCATAAGTGACTGTAACCGGGCGTTATTATTTAAGATTGTAAGAGGATAATGAGACCTGTTATAAGCAAAAACGCTATATGGTAAGACGTTGACCACGCATATAGTATCATCAAACATGATTCCAATCAACAAGCCCTGGATAGGCGAGGAAGAAAAGCGCGAAGTGACAAGCGTGCTTGAAGAAAACACGCTCACCACTGCAGCGCGTGATGGAGGCAAGCGTGTGCGCGACTTTGAGTCGCAGATGAGAAATTACCTGAAGGCAAAGCACGTCCTTGCAGTCAACTCCGGCACAGCCGCTCTCCATGCCGCCCTTTTGGCAGCAGGTATCCAGCAGGGCGACGAAGTGCTGATCCCGTCATTTACTTTTGTGGCCACAGCTAACGCCGTTGTCGCGGCCGGAGGCAAGCCCGTGTTTGTCGATGTCAAAAAAGACGACTACACCATCGATGTTTCTGACTTAAAGAACAAGATCACCAAAAAATCCAAGGTAGTAATACCAGTCCACCTGTACGGCCACCTATCTGATATGGATGAGATAGCCGAGGTTGCAGAAAAGCACTCGATTGACGTCATAGAGGACGCCTGCCAGTCGCTTGGCTCGACCTACAAAAAGAAGCAGACGGGGACTTTTGGCACGATGGGATGCTTTAGTATGTACGCAAGCAAGGTGCTGACCGCCGGCGAGGGGGGAGCGATTTCAACTGACAGCGACGAGCTTGCAGACAAGATAAAGATGATAAGGAACCACGGGATGGTCGAAGGCTACGACACAAGGGTGCTTGGGATGAACCTCAGGCTGCCAGAGCTGAGCGCCGCAGTAGCCAAGGTGCAAATGCAGAAACTTGGCAAGATGCTAGAGATCAGGAGGCGGAATGCAGAATTGCTATCAAAGATGCTATTCCCGTCGGCCAAGAAATCCGGTATAAAGATCCCGCAGGAAACCGCGGATAAGAAATTCAATTGGTACCTCTACACGGTCGCGTTTGAAAACAACCGCGACAGGATAAAGGACGCGCTGGCAAAAGACAACATTGGCGCAACCGTTTACTACAGCCCGCCTGTACACAAGACGCCATTCTACATGCAGGTGGCGCCGGGGACAAAGCTGCCGTCAACAGAATGGTGCGCTGATCATGTGCTGTCGCTGCCGGTGCATCCGCATGTAAGCGAAGCTGAAATTGAGCAGATCGCAAACAGCCTGCAAGCGGCACTTGAGAAATAATGTATCATAAAATTATGATATTAGGATAATATCATAATTATCGTAGCCTTTTTATATTATATGTAAGCCAATGAACAGTCGGAAATGCCGATCGACACGGGAGATACTACTTGGATGCTTATTTCTACCGGTCTTGTCATGATGATGACGCCGGCGCTCGGGTTTTTTGAAGCGGGCCTGATAAGGGCCAAAAATTCTCTGTCAATAATCATGCAGACATTCTCGGGGCTTGCCATCCTTTCCATAATGTGGTTTGTCGTTGGATTCACGCTTGTTTTTGCTCCCTCGCAAAACGGCCTTATTGGCGGCCTCGACTGGCTGTTCTTCAACAACGTTCCCTTTAACGACTCGCTTGACTATGCGCCGACTATACCTGGAGTCACCTTTGCGTCATACCAGATGATGTTTGCCGTGATTACTCCATTGCTGATAACTGGCGCCTTTGCAGAGCGATTGAAGTGGAGCTCATTTTTCATATTCATTATCGCGTGGAGCTTACTGATCTATTACCCGCTTGCACACTGGGTCTGGGGAAGGGGGTGGCTCGCAGACCTCGGCGTGTTTGACTTTGCCGGCGGTATCGTCATCCATACAAGTGCCGGTTTAGGATCGCTTGCAGCAGCACTGGTGCTTGGCCGCAGGAAGAACTTTGGTCCGGATATCATGGTGCCCCACAATATCCCGCTGGCAGTCATTGGCGCGACCCTACTCTGGATCGGCTGGTTTGGCTTTAACGCAGGAAGCGCGCTTGCCTCTGGCGGTCTTGCGGCAAACACGCTGCTTGTGACCCACATAGCTTCTGCGACGTCTGCGATGGTGTGGATCGCGCTTTCATGGAAGAGGTCGGGCAAGCCTTCAACCACCGCGGTCATTAACGGCGCGGTGGCCGGCCTTGCAGGCGTCACCCCGGCGTCAGGTTTTATCAGCCCGCAGAACTCGTTCATACTTGGCATAGTGCTTGGTCTTGCCTCTTACTATGCAATCCTGCTCTTGAAGGAGCACTGGAAGATCGACGACGCGCTCGACGTCAGCTCTGTGCACGGGATAACGGGCATCATTGGCGCGCTTGCCATAGGCATCATTGCAAGCACTGTCATCAACCCGGCAGGCCCTAACGGGCTGTTGTACGGGAACCCGATGCAGCTGACAATACAGGCGCTAGGCGTAGCAGTTGCAGGAGTACTTGGCTTTGGAGGCACTGTCGTCATCATGAAGATAATAGACGCTACGATCGGCCTAAAGGTCAGGGAAGACGAAGAAGACATCGGCCTCGACGTTACGCAGCACGCAGAGCGCGCATACGTCAGCTGATCTTCTTTTCTTTTTCTAAACTCTTTTATTTGCTAATACACTTTTTCATATGGTTGAGACTGGTAATCTATACGGGCAAGGGTGGGACAGGCAAGACCGTTACCTCTTGCGCGACTGCAATCAAGATGGCCGAGCGCGGCCACAAGACTATGGTAATTTCAGCCGACCCGGCACATACCCTGAGTGACGCCTTCATGATGCAGGACAGCAGCTACGATCCTATGCAGGTGCTTCCGAACCTGACTGCGCTCCAGATAGACCCAGTCACAGAAATGAGCAGACAGTACGACACCATATTGTCGTATATGGCCGCGATATTTTCAGCAAAGGGAATAGACGAAACGCTTGCCTATGAAATTGCAATGTTGCCCGGAATGACACAGCTATTTTCTTTGCTAAAGATAGAGGAGATAGAGCGCACAAAGTCATTTGACGCGGTGGTGCTTGACATGCCGGCCTCCGGCGAAGCCCTGCGCTATTTGTATTTCCCAAAACTGGTCGGGAGCATAGGCAGGAAGCTGTCTGGACTTGCAGGCCTTTTCAGCGGATTTAGCAAGGTATTCCAGCCAATAGCCAAGATCCCCGCTCCAAGCAGGGATGTAATAAAGAGCGAGATGGAGTTCCTGGACAGGCTTGACGCGCTTGCCGAGATTATTAAAGACAACGATGTCACGAGCATCAGGCTTGTCGCAAATCCGGATACATTCAGTACAGAGAACGCCAAGAGGACACTGATGTCCGCAAGCCTCTATGGCATCAATGTCGACATGGCTATTGTGAACAAGATAATGATAAGCTCGTCAGACGAATATTACGCAAAGTGGGCCAGCTACCAGCATTCAAAGGTGGAGGAGGCAAAGGCGAACTTTTACCCGTTGCCTATAAAGGAGGTGCAGCTGTACGGCACCGAGCTTCGCGGGGTTGACATGCTCCGCAAGCATGGCGAAACCCTGTTTGGCAACGATGACCCGTCCAAGATATTCTACCGCGGGAAAGCCTACTCTTTTGTGAATGAGGGAACAGCCATCAACATGACCGTGCAGGTACCATTCACCGAGAAGGACGACTTTAACATCGAGCGCTACGGCGACCAGCTAACAATAAGCGTCA
>JAJPHX010000016.1 GCA_021325075.1 Nitrososphaeraceae archaeon
AAGTTTGTTTATTCCCACCCACAGGCGCTTGCGCAGTGCAGGGGCTACCTGCAAAAGCATGGGCTTGAGGCCAAGCCGGCCTACGATACTGCCGGCGCAGTCAAGATGTTAAAGGAAAAGAAAATGATGGATTCTGCTGCAATAGCGAGCAGGCGCGCGGCAGAGCTTTACAGCATGGAAATTATAGAAGAAGGGATAGAGGACAGGAAGAACAACTATACGAGGTTCCTCGTGCTCTCCGCAGGAAACAAGCCAAGAGTCGAGCGCGATGCAAAATACAAGACGTCGATGATATTTTCAGTGAAGCACGTCCCCGGCGCGCTCTATGGAATCCTAGGCGAGTTTGCGATGCGCAAAATAAACCTGACAAAGATAGAATCGCGTCCCACAAAAGAAACTCCTTGGGAATACAACTTTTACGTGGACGTTGAAGGCAACGTGCGCGACGAGACCATCAAGGAAGCATTAAAGTCCATCAAGTCGAAAACATCATACATCAAGATATTAGGGTCGTACAAAAAGGCGGAATTCCATTAGGAGTTTATCATTTATAGACCATCTGGCTTTCATCGTCATTGCCAGTTGTCTCTTTCGCCCTTTCTGATAACCTTTCTTATTTCGCTCATCTTTCCGCCACTTGTTGTCTATTCATTGCTGTACTCGCTTTTAGTGACTGAAATAACCCCGTTTGATCAGACAGATATCCCAAGACCATCTATCGGCGATAGGGTGGCAGTGTTTGGAGTCTGGGTTCACGACACGGAACTCACAGATATCGGTCTCGGCGGATGGCACGAGATCCATCCAGTGCGGTACATGGAGATCAATGGTAAGGGATATGGGCAAATGCCGTACAGCGGCCAGCTGTTCAAGGGAGTGTGGGAGCCTGACAGGCTGATACTCTTGGATAAAAACAATCCTTACAGGCTTGCAAACGGCACGGTGGCGGAGGTCTTTACCAACCTAGACAGTGACTACCACGTTCACGTAAATGTCGATAGCGAATATGTGCAGCTGCTAAAGCCGAACATCTTTGCGACATCTCTCCCGCTCTACCAAATTCTCAAGGCGCTGTCGTTCATGCCCATCGCAGTAATCATTTCCTATATCATAGCAAGTGCAATAAATCCAGAGAGGACGTATTTTGGAAGAAAAGTCATAAAGAGAACAAAGGCGTCCTAACGCCTGCTAAAGCGCAACCCAAGGCCGATCACTATTATGCCTGTCACCAACAGCATCAGCGCGCCGCTCAGCTCAAGCGGGCCGGACTTTGCCTGTGCATGACCAGCGATGTTGAGGTCGCTGCTGCCGGTGTTCTTGACCAGAAACCTGTATTCACCGGACTTTTGAGCAGTCAGGTCATAGTTAAATGACGTTGCGTTGTTTTTGGACGCGATCACCTGCTTGTCAGGGTCAGTGATAGTGATGTCAAAGGTGGAGCCACTTACAGTGATGCTGGCGGTATTTCCCACGTTCATGTCCGGCGTAATGTCATCTGACAGGCCGGGCTTGACGGTATTGTCAAGCCGCACGTCTACCGCCTGAGTTGCATAGATGCTCGACGCTATCCCGATTGCGATGAACACGACTCCTGCCGCAATTGCAGCGTAAAACATCCTGCTGGCCAATGGTAGAGGTCGTGACCAGGTACTATAATAAATGTACTAGCGTGCCGCAAGCTGTATGTCGTTATTGCCACTCCATGTCACATAGACACCGTTAGATGCTGCGACTGATGGGAAATGCGACTGCCCGTCATCGCTGAGGTTGTCTGCATTACTGAAAGTGTTTCCTCCGTCCGTGCTTGTTGCAAGGAATATGTTGCCATCCTGCTCCCAGACTATGTAGACGTTATTGCCAGCTACAGCCACGTCAGTCGCAAGGCCGGTGCCTATAGTAGAACGGGTAAAGTTCGCGCCGTTGCCCTTGGCCAGAACCACAGAGTCGCCTGCAAGGCCTGCGATATAGACGGCATCGTTTGATGCAGCCATTGAATATACTGTCATATTTTGCAGCTCTGGCACATTTTGCAAGTTGCCCCCGGCTTCAAACATGTTTGCGCTTCCCTTGTCATTTGGGGTTTCACCTGATGGAAAGTGCCGCCATGCAAGGTACAGCTTGCCACTAGAGGCTGCCGCCACTGCATCTGATGCATTGTCTACTACCAGCTTGGTCTCAAATGTAGACCCGCTGTCCGTGCTCTCGGCAAGCATCAGGCTGCCGGTGAATTCTTCTACAGTGCCGGCGACCCATAACACAGAGACATCACTGCCCATCGCGACCACCTGCGGGTCAGGGACTTCACCTGTATGGTTCCCAAGCATCGTCACGTTGCCAAAGGTCTTGCCGCCATCGCTACTTGACCTGAACGCAACGGCCGCCAGCTGATCAGAATTGTAATCGGCCCATACGACGTAGACCTTGTTGCCTGAAACCGCAAGGTGCGGAGTATCAGAGAATCCGCCACTTTTTGATTCGCTTATCGCTACTGGCTTGCTAAAGTTAGCGCCACTGTTGTTGCTCTTTGCAAACATGATTTTCCGCTGGCTCGAGGTGTTATCCTGCCATACAGCGTAGACTATATTTCCTGCAACGGCGATATCAGGGCG
>JAJPHX010000148.1 GCA_021325075.1 Nitrososphaeraceae archaeon
AAGTTCTACCGGGAAGTGGGGGACAAGATATTCCGTGATAAATTGAGCGAGTCGGCCGAAGCGAGCCTCATCACCCTCGGAGGCTTTGCTGAAGTGGGCAGGTCGTGCATGCTGCTGGCCACTCCTGAGAGTAAAGTGCTCCTTGACTGCGGCCTGAACCTGTCTGCAAAAGATTCTCTATCTGCCATGCCGCGCCTTGACATTGCCGGCGTTGGGATGGACGAAATTGACGCAGTGGTGCTCAGCCATGCCCACCTTGACCACACTGGCTTTCTGCCTATACTGTTCAAGTACGGCTACAAAGGGCCGGTGTACTGCACGGAACCGACGCTTCTTCTGATGAGCATGCTTCAGCGTGACTATGTCAGGCGTTACGGCATCAACGCGCTCTATTCAGAAAGAGACATCGACAGCGCAGTCACACACACTATTACTCTTACCCATGGGATAGTCACAGACATCTCGCCAGATATCAAGCTGGTGCTTTCAAATTCAGGTCATATCCTTGGCTCAACTTCGATACACCTGCACATCGGAAACGGTGATCATAACCTTGTTTACACTGGTGACATGAAGTTTGGCAGGACAATCGCGCTTGATAACGCTTCATGGAACTTTCCGCGCGTCGAAACCATGATAATTGAAAGCACGTATGGCGGCAAGGAAGACGTGATGTGCCCAAGGGAGGAAGCCGAGGCTCGGCTTGTGGACGCGATAAACAGAGCTGTCGCGGCAGGAGGCCATGTGCTGATACCAGTGCCGGCAGTAGGCATCTCGCAAGAGCTCATCCTTATACTTGATAGATACATGAAAGAGGGAAGGCTGCATAAACAGACACGCGTTATTGTAGAAAAAATAATTTCTGAAGCAACTTCAATCCATGAAGCGTACCCTGAATTCCTTTCAAAAGAACTGCGTCAACGAGTGCTCGAGTCTGAAGCAAGTCCATTTGGCTCTAGCCAGTTTGCTGTAGTTGAATCTGAAACCCTGAAAAACAGCGAGCCGTCAGTGGTGCTTGCACCATCGTCAATGCTTGCAGGAGGACCATCGGTAAACTATCTCCGGCAAATAGCCGGCGACCCAAAGAGCAGACTTGTCCTGCTATCATACCAAGCGATCGATACACCGGGCAGGGCTATTCAGGATGGCGCAAGGCAATTGATGATCAAGGGAGAACAAATCCACTTGCAGTGTCAAGTTGACAGGATTGACGGGTTTGGAAGCCACAGTGACTATACGCAGCTGATAAACTATGTCGGCAGGCTCAGACCAAAACTCAGGCGCGTCCTTGTAAATCACGGCGAGCGGCCAAAGGCGCAGAACCTTGCAAGCATGATAAACAAGATGTTCAAGATCCAGACGCAGCACCCGCTTGTTCAGGAAGCGATAAAGCTACTTTAGGTCGTAGGCGCCGCGCCATATCTTGACGCCTGGCGGCGTGATGACGACGCGCTCTTCGCCAAGCCTTGCAATGTCGCCGCCGACTGACTGCGCGTAGGAATAAAGATCCTCTACTACCTTGCGCAATTCTTCAACATCTTTTTGCGCAAGCGGCGTGACCCTCAAGATCAGGATCATGTGCTTTTTGATGTCTTCTTTTATCGCAGTAATGTCACTGATGTCACGTAAGGTCAATGCCTTCAAGTAAACCGGTGTTTTCTGGGTCTGCATCTTGCTATCCTGCTGCGATTGTAAGTGGGGTTCTCATGCGTAGTCAATAGTTGTGCTGGTCAAATCTCATTCACTGAATAGTTGATTTCTAGCTTCGATCGAAGTAAATGTGAGCTAGTGTCCAATATAGGTGAATTTTCCTATATCCTCATCGTATCTATCTCAGAGCTATCTGCTGGCAAAGCAATAACCTCTGTTTCAGTGCCATTGATGGCTATCCTGACTTTTGACTCTGCATCCTTGGGCGCATCGGAATAGCGCAGGGCAATGCTTGCGCATTTCTTCACAAGCTCTTCATCATGTTTTTTCGATCGCAAGACGCACGTCGGGCCGACGTAATCCTTGGCTTCAAACACAATGTCGTTTTGCGTAACAAGCGCCTTGATGACTTCATTTTCATCTTTATTCCTGCCCACCACTAGCTTGGCGTCAGCCGTCAGCCTGAAATGCCTTCCAACCTTCAAAAGCTCAATGTCGTTTAGACTCGGAATGTCATCGCAGTAATCCATGATGTCTTCGACGCGCTTTGAAAATGCCGGGTCTGTCAACAGGCATCCGCCGGCGGCATTTGGTGGATCGGCCAGACCAAAGTGCTTTGCCATAGCCAGCTGCCCTTTCCTTGATCTGCCCTTTATGTCGCCCATGTTTTCGCGCTTTATAAGACCTGATTTTTCCGCGTTGGTAGGCGGGAGGTGCTTTGCAGAGAGTGGCCGGAGCACCCTGCCTTCCATGCCTGCTTCTTTTTCGATAATGTGCAGCGCGCGGTTGTTCTGGCTCATCGGGCGCTGGAACAACACTTCGCCTGTTATCACAAAGTCTGCCCCTGTCTTTTCCATGTGATCCTTCGCCGCGTTGTACATCATGCCCCTGCAGTCAATGCATGGGTTCATGCCAGAGCCGTAGCCATATTTCGGGTCCTTTAGCATGCGCAGGTACTCTTCGCCAAAATACACGGTCTTTAGTTTTATCCCAAGCTCGTCGGCCACTTCCTTGACGCGGTGGCCGCAGCCCTTGCCGCAGTCAAAATCGCAAAATGGAGTCTTGATCGCGACAGCTTCCACTTCAACGCCTTGTTCTAGCATCATTCTTACAGCAAGGCTGCTGTCAAGGCCGCCGGACAGTAATGCAACCGCCTTTGGCTTTTTCTCTTCCTGTTTTTTCTCGCCATCTTGCTGCGACATTGTTGTTCGTTTGTGGGCAACTGGTTATAAAAATGA
>JAJPHX010000152.1 GCA_021325075.1 Nitrososphaeraceae archaeon
CCGCCAAGCTGGGATAGAAATGAAGAGAAACCTAACATTTAACTGCCTTTTTCCAAATCGATTGAGCCTGCGAGCTCAATTAAAGGTTGCCCTTCTTGCTGTGGCAGGTGCACTGGCACTTGACCATCTTCATGTCAAATGAGCAATCGTGGTCAGGCCCGCACGCCTCGCCCACGGGCCACTCGCCTGGGCAATCGCCGTGGCGATCACGCTTGCAAAAGAACGTCAGCATCCATGATGGATTTAGCGTACAGAAAATTTAATGTTTTGGGTTACATCTGGATGTTGAACAGCTGAGGGGCATAGATAGAACCTTCCCGCACGCGCTTGACTTTTGCAACCGACAGGTAATGAGGCCAGACGGTCACCATTATAGCGCCTTCAGGCACCCCTTCCGGGACTTCGATGACTACCATGTCATTCATGTCAATGCCGTATTCTGCCAACTTTTCCTTGGCAGACGCAACATGGTCTGCTGGCATGCCGCTGCTGTATAGGTAGACCTTGCCGGTGTACTCGATCCTGTCTGCCGCCATCTTGCAACAGGTTAGATTGGGCTGGCACAAAAATGTATCTTAATCGCCCGAGTCGCCGAATATCAGCTTCATTTCGTCAAACGTGAGCTTTTCGCCGCTTGACATCTTTTTGAGCGCCGCTTCCTTCAGGGCGTTCCACCTTTCCTGATATTCCTTGTCGCGCTTTACCTTCTCCTGGATCGCTTCCTGCCTGTCCTTGCGCCTGTCGTCAGTCTCCCTCTGCCTCCTGTGCCGGTGTTCCGCGGCCTGCATGCGGGATTTCTTGAATGCGATGGCATTCAGCTGAGTCTCTATCATTTCCAGCTTGGCGCCAGCCTCCCTTACAGTGTGGATGACCTGCCTTCTCTCCTCGTACAGGCTTTCTCTTAGGTTTATCAGGCCGTCAAGGCTTTCCTTCAGCTTGCCAATCTTGCTGCCGTGCTCTTCTTTTTGCTTGAAAATCCGGTTGACCTGCTCTTTCAGATGATCGTATTCCGTTGACATGCTACGGTACTGGTCCTCCTTTTTGTGCATCATTTTCAGTGTATGCAGCTTTGTTGCGATCTCTTTTGACCGGGCAACAAGCTTGCGCTCCTCGTCCTTTGAGAGCTTTTTCGTCTGGATATCGCGCTCTATCTGCTCAAGAGTCTTTTGCAGGTTGTGCATATCGCTTCTCTCCTTGCGCGACTTTGCAGCTGCGGCTCCGACCTTGTCGTCCAGAGTCTTCATCTGGTTCTTTGCCTCAATGAGGTTGTTCCTGAGCTCCATGAATTTTGGGTATTCTGCGTCTTTTGCTTCGTTGACCAGCTTTAGCTTTGCGCGAAGATCGTCAAGTTGGGCCCTTTCCTCGTCTATTTGCTTCTTGACGCTCTCAAGCTTGTTGTTGATCTCGTCGATCTTTTTCTCTCCGTCCCTTTGCTCTTCCTGAACCGTCTTCTTGAACTCCAGCAGAGTCTTCAAATTGGGATCAGAATCTGGGTTTTGACCAGAATTGTTATTATTTGCAGTCGTTGTTGCCGTCAATGCACTGCCACCGTTGTTGTCACTGTCTCGTACCACGTCGCTTACGGGTTGTTATAACATCAAAAATATATTTTTTGTCATTCTATAGAGCGGCTTGTCGGTCATTTTGGCGTGTTTTGGACCGCCAGCTATGCAACAATGGCAATCGATTCCCTACATCTTTATAAGAGCAGCCTACGTAGTGTAGGCTACGATGGACGATTTTGAAAAGGATTTTCCAGACTTTGACTGGAAAAATACCCCTGCCTACAAGCACCCCGGCGGGAAAGATTGTCCTTGCCCCAAACATGAATACATAAGGGAGCAGATCAACGTTGCCAAGACAGTAAGCGAGAATAACCAAGATGTGTCGCCGGAATATAGGCAAAAGGCACAGGTGACCTTAAAGTTCTGCCCGGACCACTATGACGTGTATTTCAACGAAGTCATCCCGTCCATGCCATTCAAGTACCGCTTCATGAC
This sequence comes from Nitrososphaeraceae archaeon, assembly GCA_021325075.1. Classification (GTDB taxonomy): domain Archaea; phylum Thermoproteota; class Nitrososphaeria; order Nitrososphaerales; family Nitrososphaeraceae; genus Nitrososphaera. The sequence continues at coordinate 2,001 of JAJPHX010000152.1, forward strand.
AAAGGTCGCCTTGAAGCTGGGGGCAATAACGATACAAAAGCTGACCTACATGCAGTCAGACCAGTGCTTTTACTGCAAGTTTGGCTCTGGCGGCTTTGATAAAAAGGCAGAGCTTCCGCCAATCTAGATGTCAAGCAGACTGATAGAATAGAGCAGCATGTTCCTGAGCATGACCTTGCTGTCTGATGAAAAGCCTGCAGACAGCACATTTCGGACAATCAATGAAAGGCAGTTGAATTTGCTTCCAGACTCTGACAGGTATCCTTCGTAGAACGCCCTTTCGATTTCGGCATATCTGCCAAGGTCCATGACGCTAGCAAGGAACGAGCCGATGTCCATGCTCTTTGCGTATTGCGAACTGCTCTTTTGCAGAAAGCCAAGGTCTGTTCGGATTACAGAATCGCCCCGTACAAGGTAGTTCTGCGCTTTGTTGTCTACAAAAGCATAGCCTGCCTTGTGCAGCCTGCCCGTGAGGCGGCCGGCCTCAAACGCAAGCGACGCAGCCCCGCCAAGGACGAGTGCCCGGTACAGGTCGCCGCCTTCAACATATTCCTCTACAAGAGAGTCATCAGAAATCGAGATAAGTGCGGGGGTGGATATGCCAATCTTGCTCAACCTTTCCCTCATTTCGCGGCCCTCATTTTTTGCTATTTCACTAAGCGTCGGTGGCGCCGATGGATTGGCAAGGAGCACAGAGATCAGCGAATAGGTGTAGATTATCAGAAACTCATGGAACTCTTTTGTGGGCTTGTTTCGCTTTACCACGACCTTCTGGCCGTTCCATTCCTGCACAGATATCTCGCGCTGCCAGTTTACAAAATACAAGCGACGATCCCTATTAGTGCAAGACGCCGATTTTTACTTGTCGCTCTTTCAATGCATAATAGCAAGTAAAACCATACAATATCGTTGCTGGTCCACGAGGGTCACACAAACGCAAGGAAGTTCTTTACTTCTGCCAATGCAGGCAGCTATGACTCTGTCGTTCGCCTTGCGACCTTTGGCCAGGATTTTGCCTGGAAACGCCAGATCTTGCAAGCGACTGGCAGGCGCAATTCCGTGCTAGAGCTTGCCTGCGGGACTGGCATACTGTCTTTAATACTTGCACAAGCCGGCAAGAGCGTAGCAGGACTTGACCTAACTTTCGGATACCTGGCTGCGGCAAAGAACAGGGTGCAGCTGCCACTTGCGCAGGGCACCGCAGAAACCCTGCCGTACAGAAACGAATCATTTGACGCGGTGGTATCGTCGTACCTTGCAAAGTACGTTGACGTTCAAAGGGTGGTTGACGAATGCTGGCGCATTCTAAAGCCAGGCGGCGTGGCAGTATTCCACGATTTTGCCTACCCTGATGGCATCATGCGAAGCTTTTGGAATACATACTTTTACATTTTGGGGTTTGCTGGGAGGCTTGTTACTTCATGGAAGGTGGTTTTTGATCAGCTTGATGACGTAATAAGAAAGTCAGACTGGGCTATCAAGACAGAGAGCGCTCTTTACAAAAGAGGATTTCAGAATGTCTCCTGCAAATATTACAGTGCCGGCACTGCAGCAATCATTTCTGCAGAGAAGCCATGACTGCCAAGAATGAGACGCGCATAAACGAGTGGTTCGTTCCCAAGTTTGGCCCGGCAAGATTCCGAGTCTTTGTAGGTCTTTTGTTCCTGCCATACACTGGCATGTGCATTTCGTTCACGGTGATTGGCTCTTTGCTTGCCGGCGATATCGCATGGGACAGGGCCGGCGCGATAGCCCTCATTTACGCCCTTGCGCTGGGCGTGTCGGCGCATATCGCTGATAGCATTGGGTCGAAAAAGGCCAAGCCGTGGGGCAGCTACTTTACAAAGTCGCAGCTGCTGGTGCTGATGGCAGCTACATTAGCAGCGGCATACGCAATAGGCATCTATTACATCATATCCGCTGTCCCGCTGCTTGCGGTAATCGCGGTGCTTGAGGGATTCTTCCTTTTTGCGTACAATTTTGAGGCATTTTGTGGTCTCTTTCATAACAACTTTTGGTTTGCAATTTCATGGGGTTCACTGCCGGCGCTGGCAGGGTACATAATGCAGACAGACTCTGTCAGTGCAATAGCCCTCGGAGTTTCTGCCGCTACGGGGTTTGTCAGCTACCTAGAGATCAGGATGTCCCGGCCGTACAAGGCGCTGAAAAAAAGCGGAGCAAGCCCCCAGAGAGCAGAGAGTCTGGAAAAGGGCTTGAAGGCAATAAGCGTCGGCACCATAGCGTTTGCACTAGCAATGCTGGCAGTCAGGATAATCTTATCATGATCGTCTTTGCTACCATAGCCCGTGGCAAGCACTGTTTTGAAAAAAGGCGACTTTGGCAGCCTGATGCTGCAAAAAATCTCACAGCTTGAAAGCAGGTCAGGGGTAAAACTTGACCTTGCTCAAAAGGTCCTTCTGGCAGAAACCGGGACCGTGGAGCAGGTTCTGAGCATATTGACAGGCTCGGCAGTTACGGTCAAGGTGGTGCAGCAAAATGAAAATGCGCGCACAATTACCAGAGAGTCACTTATCACAAACAAAGACACTGGCAAGGCGCTGATCCGCGCCTACAGCAAGATTTTTCCTTCGCACCTGCCTGCAAAGGTAGTGA
>JAJPHX010000054.1 GCA_021325075.1 Nitrososphaeraceae archaeon
TACTACTGGTATTTCTGGAGCAGGCCTTCCAGTCCCTTTTCGCCGACTGCGCCGACAGCCCTGTCAACGGCCTTGCCGTTCATGAATATTATGAATGTCGGAATGGCGTAGACGTCGTAGCGCATCGCTACTCCCTGGTTGTCGTCAACGTTGAGCCTTCCAAATGTCACCTTGCCGCCGTATTTCTTGGCCAGCTTGTCAAATATGGGAAGCATGAACTGGCATGGACCGCACCATGTAGCCCAAAAGTCCACCAATACCGGTTTGCTGCCTCCTACTACATCGTCAAAGTTTTTCTCTCCGAGTTCCATCAAGTTGTTGCTGGCGGCGTGCATGCTTGCTGCCTTTTTGTCCTCACTCATGTTCCTTAAGTTAAAAATGAATTATTTACTATTTAAGATTTATTGGCTGTGCCCATTTTTAGCGCCTGCGTTTTGCGGTAAAGAACCAGACTGCGCTTGCAATGCCCGCGCCACCCGCAAGCCCGATCAGGATTGCAGACGTAATTATTGGTGATATGTTTGAAACTACCATAAGGGTGGTTGCAGTTCCCTCATTGCCGGCCGCATCGGCCGCTATAAGCTTTAGCTGGTAATTGCCATCTGGAAGCCCTGTCGTGTCAAGATCGTATTCTGACATACCTGTCACGTTCACGCTCTTTTTGTCACCTATCTTGAGCATCATGTAGCGGAGGTTTGGATCTTGTGCCCCAAACGATATGTGAGCAATGCCGCCGACATATTGGGAATCAGCCAGTGACAAGGAGGCGGTTGGCGGCGTCCTGTCAATGACAAGGTCAACGTTTCGCGTGATGTTGTTTCCTGGGATGTCCTTAGCGGTGATTGAAAACCGGTACGAGCCTTCCGGCAGGGAAGTTGAATTTATCGCGGCAGACGAAGATGCACCAAGCTCGGTCTTTGTCGCGTTGGGGATGACTACATCCAGTTGTGCCGCCACGCCATTTTTGTCAGTGACATTCCATGACAGGACGATATCTTTTGACGTCACTATCTTGTCTCCCACTTGCTGCCGTGTGCCGTTCCGGTCAAGCATGAAAATGTATGCCAATGGCGGAGTGTTATCTACTTCAAAGGAAGAGGCAAACGAAGACGTGTGGCCCACAGAATCTGACGAGTCAACCCTAATCCTATGTATCCCTTCCGCAAGCTTGCTGTCAAGCGGTATGTCAAACGTAACGTTATGCGTATTTGGAATTGAAATAAGAGGCTTGACAGGATCGCCGGCATCTATTGTGTAGGAGTAGCCTGTAAGGTGCTCTTCATCGATGGTGACTGGGATGCTATGGTTCATGCTTTTGGCAACGTATTTTGGCAGGTCAACCATTATCATAGGAGCGGCGCTGTCAGCAAGTATCGTTGAGAACTTGGCTTCGACTACCACAGGCTCGTATAGGCTCTTGCCGCTGAATAGCGTATTGTGCAGCAGGAGCGAATAGACGCCTGTCTGGTTGACTGGCACCTGAAGCAAGGTGGAGTTTCTGCCGTTGTTCTGGCTGAAATAGAATGCCCCACCCTCGCTAAAGGCCGTAGTGCCGAGCCAGTCGTTGGTTGGCCACCCTGCAAAAGTCTCAAAGACGCCGGACGGAACGCTTGACGCCACCGTCTTGCCATCAGGTCCGTAGACCATAGCGTTGATGCTTGTCGAGTTGTGGGGCCACGATATTTTCAGGCTCATCGACGTTATAGTTGGGTCCTGCACCATAAAGTAGTACGAGCGCCAGTCGCCGGCAGAGTACCGGGAAGCCATGTCAAACAGACCGCCGACGTAACCGTTTGGCCGCAGGCCAAGGCCGCTCTGGCCTGCTGCCGGATCTGGCGCAACCACGACAGGCACGTCCTTTGGCACCGGCTTACTAGTGACTACATAACTCACCGGCATCAACACCGTGTGGCTGGTATTGTCCTGTACAGGCGAGATCATTATAGAGCCAGAGTAGATCCCTGGCTGCGTCCATTCTGGTACACCGATGTGGGCCTTGACTTTGGCAGTCTCGCCTGCAGGGACAGTCAGTTCCACCTTGCCTTCTGAGTCGCTCCCTGCAAGGCTGATCGCGGGGTTTTGCTGCCGCTGGTAAAACTCTATCGTGAGGGTGTAGTTCATCGAGGTAGAGTTGATCTTCCTGTCGCCCTGCCAGAACGAAAAGACTGTCGGGACAGGGTATATGCCTATCAAGGGCGTGTTCTTGAATGCCTTGCCCGGATCAGATATCCTCATCTCCTGCACGGTGCCCCACGAGCCTCCCCTGTTTATCATCGAGGTTTCCTTGAACGATACCTTGCCGTCTTTGTTGCCGTCGGCCCAGTCGTAGCCGTAGATCGAGGCAATTCTCAGCCCGTCGCCGAAAACCTCCGTCATGTTCATAAAGTCTTCAAACGGGAAGTTCACTCTCGCAACCATCAGGTCGGCATTGGCCGGTATGCCGCCCATTTTCTGGATGTTGTAATAGTTTGGAACATAGCCAAACTCTGTAGTATTGTACACGGGATCGACCTGATAAAGACGAGTAGTGTTATGTATTTCGTACCTGCCGACCAGCTTTTCCACCACCGGCTCGGCCTGCACCCTGATCTCTTTGCTTGTAGGGTTCTGCACAACAATGTCTGTAGAGGCAGAATTGCCCTGCTCAACATAGCCGGCAAACCACCTTGATTCTTTGAATTTTGCATAGAGCTTGCTATAGACATCCTGCCCGCCGTCAATAATTCCAAATGTCTTGCCGTAGGCATAAACTGCACCTGACATCGATGACAGGATGTTTTGAACCGTGTCGTTGGTGTACGCGGAGAACTTGCCGGTCTTGCCTTCTGCAAGGTCCACCGCTGCGAGGGCATCAACCCTGCCAGAGCCCTGTACGAACGGGTCGTTCTTCAGGTCTTTTGCAGAGGACATCAGGATGCTCTTTACTGTGAACGGGTCAGCCGCTTTGCTATGATCCCGCAAGTCTTCAATCACGAGGGCGGCCGCTCCGGCCACCATCGGCGCGGCCATGCTGGTCCCACCAAAGAGCGCAAACGCGCCGTCCTTGTTGGAATCGTCTTTAGTTGTCTGCAGGTTTTTCAGGTTCACAATGGTCGGCGTAAAGCCGTACTCACCTATCGCCATCAGCTCCGGCTTTGGGTCACCGAGCAGGCCCGGACCCCTGCTTGAAAAGTCTGCTACTTCATCAAAAGATTCCTTAGAATCTCCAAAGCGGGTGACGTTTGCAAGACCGTCGTACCCCACATGCACGTTGTTGGTGGTCGCGCCGACAGAGATTACAAGAGGCGCGGCATTTGGAGACCCAACCGAGCCGTAGCCAAGACCATCGTTTCCGGCGCTGTTTACCATGATAACTCCAGGGTAGTTATTTGCGAGAAGGCCGGGCACAGAAAGGAGCGACGCAGACATGGAAAGTATGTCGTATCCCTGCCCGTATTGCAAGAGTGGGAACGCCGAGATGCCCCAGCTGTTGCTGATGATGTCGGCCCGGTGATCGCCAGAGTATACCCATCTGCCGGTCTTGCTGTCAATCTCAAACCCAGAGGCATAGAGCCATCCGTAGAGCGAGTCACCTGCCCACAGCGCCTTAACTGGAATTATCTTTGCGCCGGGGGCGATGCCGGCGAGTTTGTATTTCGTGCCGTTGCCATAGATGTCGTACTCTTGACTGCCGTGTGATGCCACCGTCGCGGCGGTACTTGAGCCATGAGTCTGCAAGTCGTACATCACGCCAAAGTAGTCACCTGCTGGATCCATCGGCTTGAGCAGATCTGCTACTGCCACCCCGCCGTAGCCGCTTTCATACGCAATCGCCGGCTTTGTCTTGTTGCTTGCCACCTGCCATAGGTCTACGACGCGCGCCCCGACGGTGCCGGCGCTGAAATCCGGAAAGCCGTCCTTATCATAGTCATAGGTCAGGAATTCGTGGCCGCCGCCGATCCTTATCGGGGTGTCGTCAGTGAAATCAAAAGAGGGATCTGAGAAGAGATGGTTTACTCCGCTGTCAATGCGAGCAAGCTCGTTCTGGGTGTAGAAATACCATGCTGAA
>JAJPHX010000093.1 GCA_021325075.1 Nitrososphaeraceae archaeon
AGTGCATATACTTTATTGTCCATTATCCCTCATGCACACCTATCACGCCTATATTTCCATTACTATTTATCTTTTTTGTGAAGAAACTCTAACGCGTTAGCTCATTCCAGATAACCTGATTAAATATCATACTTCAATTTCTAAAAGAAAATCAAATTCCCATGTAATAAATTGCGAATACTTATATATGCTCCCCCTTTCTTCATTAAATTTGACTTTGATGTTTTCTCAGCAGAAGCTATTTTCCCGTTCGGAGGCGTGTTCCATTGTCTGAAAAGAAGGTAGTCAAGATAACGAACCATGCCTACCAGCCAAAGCATGAAATCCTGCCCAAGAAGGATGCCGAGGAAGTTCTGAAAAAATACAACGCCAAGCCAAGCCAGCTCCCGTACATAATGTTGAGTGACAAGGCACTTGAGGATTTGGACGTCAGGCCCGGTGACATCATCAAGATCACGAGAAAGAGTCCGACTGCGGGTGAAAGTGTATATTACCGATACGTAGTAGAGGGTTGAGTACAGACGATGATAGAGAATTCTATCGAGATGTGGCCAATTATTAATGACATTTTGAGAAGGGAAGGCGTCGCAAGGCAGCACCTGAATTCTTACAATGAGTTCATGGAGCGCGGCCTGCAGAGCATTATCGATGAAGTGGGAGAAATTGAAATCGAGACAGCCGAGTATCCATACAAGATAAAGCTGGGCAAGATCAAGCTTCAGCAGCCTAGGATAATGGAGCTTGACGGCTCCATTACACACGTCGCTCCGATGGAAGGACGCCTCCGCAACCTGACCTACGCGTCACCAGTGATGCTGGAGTGCAGCGTAGTTGAGGACGGCAAGATACTGGAATCGCGCTTTATCCACATCGGCGACATGCCAGTGATGGTCAAGTCAAACACGTGCATCCTGCACAACCTGCCAGAAACAAAGCTTGTAGAGTATGGCGAGGACCCGCGCGACCCTGGCGGATATTTCGTTATCAATGGATCAGAGCGCGTCATTGTGGGCTTGGAAGATCTGTCGTACAACAAGATAATCGTCGACGCCGAGGAGGCAACTGGCACCCTGCTGTACAAGGCCAAAGTGTATTCCTCGATCGTTGGCTACAGGGCAAAGCTCGAGCTGGTCATGCGCCCTGACGGCTCGATAGTAACCAAGATTCCCGGCTCACCTGTAGACATACCTCTAATCACACTCATCAGGGCGCTTGGCCTTGAATCAGACAAAGACATCGCAGACTCTGTTTCTCTCAACCAGACAATTCAAGACGAGCTGGAACCGTCATTTGAAAAGTCCGGCGATGTCAACACGAGCAGGGACGCCATTGTTTATATCAGCAAGAGAATCGCGCCCGGCATGTTGGAGGAATTCCAGATCAAGAGGGCTGAAACCCTACTCGACTGGGGACTTCTTCCGCACATCGGCAAGAACCCGGACAACAGGCATGAAAAGGCATTATTCCTTGGCGAAGCAGCGTCAAAACTTATTGAATTAAAGCTTGGTTGGATAGATGCCGACGACAAGGATCATTACGGCAACAAGGTGATCAAGTTCGCGGGCCAGATGCTTGCAGACCTGTTCAGGACTGCCTTCCGCAATTTGATTCGCGACATGAAGTATCAGCTGGAACGTTCCGGGCAAAAGCGCGGCATCAACGCAGTAGCCGCTGCCGTCAGGCCGGGCATCGTGTCTGACAAGCTGAACAACGCCATTGCAACAGGCAACTGGGGCAGAGGCAGAGTAGGAGTCACGCAGCTGCTTGACAGGACAAACTACATGTCCACCATTTCACACCTGCGCAGGATCCAGTCACCACTATCAAGGAGCCAGCCTAACTTTGAAGCAAGGGATCTGCATGCAACCCACTTTGGCCGCATCTGCCCTGCTGAAACGCCTGAAGGCTCCAACTGCGGCCTTGTCAAGAACCTTGCACTTTCCGCAATCATTTCAGTTAACGTGCAGAGCGCCGAAGTCACCGAAAAGCTGTACGAGCTTGGGGTGCAGAACGTCGAGGACGCCGACAAGGACCTGAGGCAAGACGGCACAAGGGTGTTTGTCGACGGCAGGCTCATCGGCTATGTCGAAAAGGGTGACAACCTTGCCGACACACTAAGATCGATGAGGAGGTCGGGCAAGATCCACTCACACGTAGGCATCTACCTCTACAGTTCGCAAAATGACAAGGCCACAAAGCGCCTTTACATCAGCTGCAATGCCGGCCGCGTGCTGCGCCCTCTGGTGGTAATCAAGGACAGCAAGCCGCTCGTCTCTTACGAAGTGATAGAAAAGGTCTCAAAGAAGTTCCTCTCGTGGAACGATCTGCTCTATATGGGCGTAATTGAACTGGTAGATGCAAACGAGGAAGAAAACTGCTACGTGGCAATCGACCCGAAAAAGCTCGAGCCAAAGCACACGCACTTGGAGATATTCCCGTCGGCAATCCTTGGAGTGGGAGCGTCGATAATCCCGTACCCGGAGCACAACCAGTCGCCAAGAAATACCTACGAAAGCGCGATGGCAAAGCAGAGCCTTGGCTTTTCGACTCCGTTAATGAATGCAAGCACCTACGTCAGGCAGCATTTCATGCTATACCCACAGACGCCGGTCGTCAGCACAAAGGCGATTAACCTGCTCGGCCTTGAAGAGCGCCCGACAGGACAGAACGCAGTTGTAGCGGTACTCCCGTTTGAAGGCTACAACATCGAAGACGCGGTGGTCTTTAACAAGTCGTCAGTTGACAGGGGCCTTGGTAGGACGTTCTTTTACAGGATCTATGAAGCTGAGGCAAAGCAGTATCCCGGCGGCATGAAGGATAATTTCGAGTTACCGCAGGCAGACGCCAACATCAGGGGTTACCGGGGCGAAAAGGCGTACCGCCTGCTGGAGCAGGACGGCGCGATCATGCATGAAGCAGTGGTGCAGGGCGGTGACATTTTGATCGGTCGCACGTCGCCACCAAGGTTCATGGAAGAATACAAGGAATTTGAGGTCAAGGGCCCGTACAGGCGCGACACGTCAGTAGGCGTCAGGCCGTCAGAAAACGGAGTCGTTGATACTGTTATAATAACCCAGTCAGTCGAAGGCGGCAAGATGTACAAGATTAGAGTCCGGGACATGCGCATCCCTGAAATCGGCGACAAGTTTGCTTCAAGGCATGGCCAGAAAGGTGTAGTTGGAATGCTCGTCAACCAAGAGGACGTGCCATACACCGAAGACGGCGTGGTCCCAGACGTCATGATCAACCCACACGCGTTCCCGTCAAGGATGACTGTCGGCATGTTCATGGAGTCGCTTGGCGGGAAAGCCGCAAGCCTCCGGGGCAGGATCGTAGACGGCTCGGCGTTCCTTGGCGAAAAGCTTGACGACATCAAGGGCGCGATGGAGCAGTACGGCTTCAAGTACACAGGCAAGGAGACGATGTATGACGGAAGGACGGGCAAAAAGTTCCCGGCAGACGTCTACATTGGCATTGTCTACTACCAAAAACTGCACCACATGGTCGCAGACAAGATACACAGCCGCGCAAGGGGGCAGGTGCAGATGCTGACAAAGCAGCCTACAGAAGGCCGCGCACGCGGAGGAGGGCTCAGGTTCGGAGAGATGGAGCGCGACTGTCTGATCGCCTACGGCGCGTCAATGATGCTTAAAGACAGGCTCTTGGAGGAGTCAGATAAGGCGGAGGTCAACGTCTGCGAGCGGTGCGGCCTGCTTGCATATTATGATGTCAAGCAGCGCAGGTACGTCTGCAGGGTGTGCGGCGAAAAAGCGAAAATATCGTCCGTGGTTATAGCGTATGCGTTCAAGCTGCTGTTGCAGGAGATGATGAGCCTTAACGTGGCGCCCCGGCTCCTTGTAAAGGAGAAGGTCTAAGGGGGTAATTGAGATGATGGACGAATCTGCAAAAATATTAGGCGGTATAAAATTCAGCGTCTGGTCGCCAACCGAGGTGCGCAAGTTCTCTGTGGCAGAGATCACCGCGCCTGAAACATACGACGAAGATGGGATGCCGGTGCAGGGAGGACTGATGGACAACAGGCTGGGCACGCTCGAGCCGGGCCAAAAGTGTGCAACCTGTGGCAACACGTCGGCAAAATGCCCCGGCCACTTTGGGCACATAGAGCTGGCAGAGCCTGTGCTCCATATCGCATTCGTGGACGACATACACAAGCTCTTGCTTATCACCTGCCGGTCTTGCAACAGGATAAAGCTAGAGCCGGAAGAGCTCGCGCACTACAAGTCAATTCGCGACACAAAGGCCGCGTATGCAGTCATTACACTAGATAACATCAAGGACGAAATCATTGAGCGAGCCAAGAAGGTCAAGGACTGCCCGCACTGCGGCAAAGAGCAATACGACCTGATATTCACAAAGCCGACGATATTTGTAGAGAGGACGGACGCCGGAGAAAACAGGCTCCTGCCGATCACAATACGCGAAAGGCTCAGCCACATCCCCGACGACGACCTGACGCTCCTCGGATACGACCCCAAGACCGCAAGGCCAGAATGGTTCGTGCTCCAGGTGCTCCCGGTGCCGCCGGTGACAGTCAGACCCTCTATTATTCTTGAAACAGGCATCAGGTCGGAAGACGACCTGACTCACAAGCTCGTAGACATCATCAGGGTCAACCAGCGCCTCAAGGAAAGCAAGGAGGCAGGGACGCCGCCGCTCATCGTTCAGGACTTGGTAGACCTCTTGCAGTACCACGTTACGACATACTTTGACAACGAAGTGTCAGGCATCCCGCAGGCTCACCACAGGTCAGGCAGGCCACTTAAAACATTGACGCAGAGGCTCAAGGGCAAGGAAGGAAGGTTCAGGGGCTCGCTTTCAGGCAAGCGCGTCGACTTTTCAAGCAGGACAGTCATTTCGCCGGATCCAAACCTGACAATCTCTGACGTCGGTGTGCCAACAGATGTCGCAAAAAAGCTCACGATACCCGAGACCGTTTCGCAGTGGAACCTTGAAAGGCTCAAGGAGCTGGTGATGAACGGCCCCAATACTTACCCGGGCGCAAACTATATCATCAGGCCGGACGGGGTCAAGATCAGGCTCGACTACGTCACCGACAGAAAAGCGATAGCTGATTCTATTGCCGCCGGCTACATTGTAGAGCGCCATCTGGCAGACGGCGACATCGTCATCTTCAACAGACAGCCGTCACTCCACAGGATGTCAATCATGGCCCACAGCGTAAGGGTGCTTCCGTACAGGACGTTCAGGCTGCACCCAGCAGTGTGCCCGCCTTACAACGCAGACTTTGACGGGGACGAAATGAACCTCCACGTGCCGCAGAGCGAAGAAGCAAGGGCTGAAGCAACTCTCCTCATGAGAGTGCAGGACCAGCTCATATCTCCAAGGTACGGAGGACCTATCATCGGTGGCATCAGGGACTTTATCACGGGCGCGTTCATGCTGACTCGCGACGGGACGACACTGACAAAGCACGAGTTTGCCAACCTTGCAATGATTGGCGGCTACC
>JAJPHX010000048.1 GCA_021325075.1 Nitrososphaeraceae archaeon
AATGAAAGGTAACTTCATTTTTGTTCTACTTCAATATGTTCTATGATTTCATTGCGTATATTTTAAAAATAAATTATGTTATACTCGCTTGTCTATGATGATAATTGGTATTTGTAGCGTCTGCGAGCACCATAGAATGGATCATGACGAACAGGAATATCCAAGGATTACATTCTGTCACCTGTGCAGCTGCAATGAATACCGCGAGCAGCGTAGGGAATCAGACTAAAAATTCTTGTTTGAGACGGTCTTGCTACAATAGCAATTTTTCTTACATCCGGGGTGCCAACGCTATGACCGGTTTATTATCAGTCGCATGATGGCATTTTTGTCCACACAGCCCGCAGTTTTTCTTATCTTCTGCAGAAATAAAACACTGGCAAGCATGCGCTTTCATGTAACTGGCAGCCGCTCTTGTATACTCGCCAGTTCCATTGCAAAATGAACACTGATCGTTATCAAACAATGGAATAAAACCACGGCCATCACATACTGTACAGAAATCAGTTCTACGCTGATAGTTATTGTTGTAACCTATACTCTTATTTTCTCGTCGTATCATACCTGTCTATCTTATAATAGAATCTTATTGCTTTTAACAGTTCACATGGCATTGCCAATTGAATAGGATTGTTTAATTATTGCTAATTTACCTGGTACTAGACATAGTTGGAATAGATGCCGCGGAAGAAAGTATCGGTTAGCAAATCTAGACTCGTGGCTTGTAATATGTGCGGCAGAGCAATCCAGAAAAAAGGCACGTCAATTGCCAAGACATTTGATGGATTTGCTTACAATTTTGACTCAGATGACTGTCTCCTAATTTTCAGAAAGCTAAGAGCGATATACGGGAAGGATTTCTTTAAACCTGCTAGATCGCCATAGCCGCAAGCAGGACTTTTTTTTAGCCTAATTCCAAGACTCTTGCTGGCATGGCCGGATTGCCAAAGTCTTCAGAATACGCAGAATACAATTTCACCAGCTGGCCATGTTTGATTTTGTATCCCATGCTTACTGGCTTTATCATTTTTTTGTATTCGTCCTTGAGGTGCATGAGCGTTTCTGCTATGTTGTCTGCTAGCAAAATATGTCCGCTGTCGCCTAGATCCATGACCCTCCTGGCCATTATGATGCCCGGACCCCAAACGTTCTGGTTATTGTTGATGTCGCTCACGACAAACACTGAACCCGAACTAAGGCCGATCCTTACACCAATAGTCTTGTCCAGGACCTTTCCTGCATTGAATGCACGGAGTTTACGATGGAGCTGGATACTTAGCTGCAGAGGCAGCTCGGGATTCATCAGAAATCCCACTGCCATCCCGTCACCTGTAGGAAGGATTATCTTCTCATCTCTTGGAACTCTGCTAAAGGCGTCGCAGGAGCCAATGAGCAAATTTAGATCTTCGATCTTTTTAATCTGATTTTCTACTGAAAGAAGTGGATCAGACAGCCCTACTATATCTATGAAAAAGAAACTGGTGCTAACAACGCCTGGCTGCAACGTATAGATCATATTTGAGCCATAAATTTCTCCCAGCTTGCGGTATGTGTCAAGGCAGCTAGGATGGAATGGCGATTCCGCTTCTCCCATGGCGACCGGGCCGACAATAGGCTCGTGACACAACTTACACTGAAGACCTTTTTCAGACGGGGTATTGTCCTGTCCAAAGTGCAAATTGCCGTTTTTTGCGATATGAAACCTCGCCCACTTGGGCACGTTGTGGATGGTCTTTAGAGAGAGGATTCTGATGTCCCTTTGGACCTCTTCATCAGAGTCTTCCATTCTTAGTTGAATAATTCCGTCAACTAGTGATCCAAAAACATCCGCCGCAGGCGCAGAGACGGTGCCCGCAAGAGTAAAGAGCGCAGTGGCGTTGCCTCTTGCCTTCAGAAAGTCATAAAGTCCAGCTACAAACCTTTGCACTTCCTCATTTGAAAATCTCGCAATTATGTCAGTAAGGGAATCAACGACTACTCTTGCCGGGGTTAATTGATTCTTTGACAGAGATCTCGTGACGTGTTTCAATAGATTGGACAAGATCTCTGTATTGTTGCTAGCTGAATTGTCTGATCGGACTTCTTCCACCTTCTGAAAAGAAGGTAGACTCAAGAATTCAGGGGCTTCTGTTTTATTGTAAAAATAAGAATCGAACCTTTCATGTGAAAGCGCGTAGCTGCAATTTATGTAAAGGCAATAGTCTCCATCTGTAATGCCCTCGCGTAGAAACTGCATGCTGTAAGCGGTCTTGCCAGAACCTGAAGGGCCTACCAAAAGCATGACGCATCTGGGAAAATCTTCGGATCCGGAGAAAATGTAGTTCTGCCCCGGGATGAGCGTCTTGTTTTGGTCCAAGTTATTCTCTTACCTGCTTGACCACTACTTTTCCTTTATGATGAGCCTATAGTTTGGTTGCCATTGCATTGGCCAATATCTCCATCTCTTTTGTAAATGGGTGGTCCGGATATCTGAGAGCTGTAAGGAATTCCTTTCTGCTGAACTGGATGTCGCAGTAACATGGAATTGCAGAAATCACGTCCATCCTTGTCTCCTTTGATAACATGTTTTCTGCATCACTTGTCCCGTATCCGTCAATCAATGTTGTATTTTTAGTAGTGTTTTCTTGATCTGAAAATTGTGTACCGTGAACAGGCATGCAATAACCGGAAACCCGGTTGAACAAAAGAAATGATCTTGTCCCGTATTTTGTCAGCGATCCGTAAATTTCAGAAGCTAGTCTTTTTGTTCCTTCCACGTCAATGTCGCCCATCTTTAGAGTTAAAAAAAGCGTGTCTGCTACAGCCAAAGCATTTATTGACCAGTACCTGATGCCTGGGCTGGTGTCAATGATTACAAAATCAAGGTCGTAATCCCTGATTAAATTATCACGAAGAAGGATAAACCTTCTCAGCTGCGATTTAGAGGTCTCTGAGGTGCCGCTCTCTATCCTGTATATCTCCTCTTTTTTCATGCTGCAAAAGCCTATCCATAGCTTGCCCTTGATCTCTGCAGAATTGTCATACTTTCTGGTATAATCTTCCACGATATCTGTTACATGCGTCATGACTTCCTCAACCTCCGCGTTGCCAAGCAAATAGTCGTTGAGCCACTTTCTTGGCTGTCTCTGGAAATAAGCCAGCAGGCTGGGTGCATAAACGTCCAAGTCCAACAAAGCTACTTTGAAGCCTTTCTTTGCCAACAGGGCTGCACAATTGGATGCGATTGTTGTCTTGCCAGTGCCGCCCTTGTACGAATGAAAGGCAATACACTTTGTGGCCACACCATATTTCTGGAAGACTAGAATATAGCGTTTTCAGGCAAGTTGGATTGTTCTATAGTCATTGTACGCTGCTAGTTTCATTATTCCTTTGCCGCTTCTTCCTTTTCACGATCAAACGACCAGCGGCGGTTATAGACCTCGTCCTTAAGTTTGAACCCTTTGAATAACTGGAAATAAGCATGCCTTGCCTTGTTCTGTTTGTCCAGCTCTGATTGTATCCATAACGATTCAAACATGGATACGTTAGAAAACACCGTTGATTCACTGTTTGAATAGGTAGCCAGTCCTATCGCTTCCTGAAGAGTTTCTCTGGTGTCGTCATTTACTTCGACTGTCAGGCTCTTGGTCTGGTCAACTATGAATGTCGTTATCTTTGTCGGAAGGAGCTGCTGCAGGTAATTTACCTGAATATTCTGGTGCGGCATTTTCAACTTTGTATTTGATATTTCCTTTACCGTCTCATCTTGCATCACCAGTATCTTTACCTTGACTCCTTGTTTGGATATCCTGCCGATCTTCTCAAGAATCCCTTCGCGTTCCGCTATAAGGAATGAATTCTTTGTTGAGAAAAGGATTGCTATTTCATAGATGGCCGAGCCTATGAGATCAAGCACAATAGACTTTACCCGGAACGAATCCCGGATGGTTTCCATAAACTCCTCTTCTGTTCCTCTGCCAATTTCGGTGATTCTTTGCCTTGCAGGAAGTGCCCTGTCGATCATTGCATCAAAAAGGAATTGCTGGCTGTCTACGAAAGATGGGTTGGTGATGTGCAAAAGTTTTTCCCTGCCGTTTGCGTCCATCAAATACCCTGCATACTCTTGCCCGTCAGCTATCAGAAAACTGCCTGTAAGACAAGAGGTATGATATAGCTCAAAATTTTTCATTATTTCTTTGCAATGGGGCAAATTTTCTCGTTTGATCTCTGTAATGCATCTCACCCTGCCTCTCTTGCTTTTCAATTCCATGATCTTTTGATCATTTGCTGACAATATCTTTACAATCAGCGGAAGATTCTTGGCGTCAAAGTAACAATCTAGGCGACCGTTCAGATTAGAAATAACCCGGGACATTGTCTTGAAAACCTCGTGGTTGGAGATGACTTGAATATCTCTGGGTTTAGCCACATCCGAGGTTGCCAATTATTCAGGGTAATATAGGCATGAGCGTATAAAAAGCCATGCTGCGAAAACAATATTAATTTGAAGATTCCCTGTATCTCTGATGCCTGTATTCTTGGATGTTCACAAAGTGCCATTTACTGAAGATAATTTGAGAGAGCTCTGCAAATCCCCTCCAGATGAGTTCGGGGTCAGTCACGTAAATTTGTTTTATAACAAAGAATCCAGTGTGTGCTTTTGTCTCCTGTCCGCTCCCGATATGGAGGCAGTAGAGAAGCATCACAAGAAGGTGAACATAGAATGCGAATGGATCACCGAAGTAACGAATATTGTAAATGAAGCATTCAAGATGAACCAAGCCCGGTCGTAAATGTGTCCACTTGCGTCCATCAAAGATCCATCGATCTGTTTTTGCCTGAAAACTAGAAATCAAACGTAGTCCGCACATCACTAAAGTTAAAAGCATGAGCGCACATGCCAAGAGTATAATTTGAAAATAAAGCTCCTGATGAGATCAGCTGCGTTCAAAACAATTCTAGATTCAAAGCTAAAAGAAGCGGGATTTGTCAGCGAACTGGTAGATCCGGATCAACCCCTAGCGCCGCAACTTGCAGAAGCAGAAGTGCTTGTTAATGGCAGGAGGAACCTGATTGACAGATCTATAATTGACCTGTGTCCAAAACTGCAACTTTTGCACCAAGCAGGAATTGGCTACGACAAAATAGATGTAGATTACTGCACGTCAAAATCGATTTTTGTTGCAAATATCCCCCTTGCAAATGCGATCTCTGTGTCAGAGCACACGATATTCCTCATGATGTATCTGGCAAAGGATTTGCATAGTGCTGATGGCAGTGGCCTTATGATAAAGAGGGTTTCCGGTACTCTAGGCCATGAGCTGGAAGGAAAAACCCTGTTAGTTGTAGGGCTGGGGGCCACCGGCATAGAGGTGGCAAAGAGGGCAAGCGTATTTGGCATGCATGTCATTGGAGTCACGAAGGATCCGCTATCCTACAAACCCGGACGCGAAAAATCGTTTTTTGTAGAGGGAATAAAAGAGCCTTCAGCTTTATCAGAAAGTATCCCAAAGGCAGATTTCATCTCGCTCCATGTTCCACTTAATGAAGAAACAAGCGGCATGATAGGCGCAAAGGAATTCGACATGATGAAACGATCCGCATTTCTTGTAAACGTGGCGCGTGCTGCCGTGGTAGACAGAGAAGCATTGTTTGACGCGTTGCAAAAAAAGAGAATTGCCGGAGCCGCTTTTGATGTATTTTGGGAGGAGCCTGCAGACCCAAAAGACAGGCTGCTGAAACTTGATAACTTTATGTTGACGCCCCATGTGGCAGGATGGACAGCAGAATCTGTAGATGCTATGGCCGGGATAATAGCTGCAAACATACTCCGTGTCTCGGAAGGAAACAGCCCTCTCACGCTTGTCAACCCTGAGCTTTTGCGCCAATAGCTTAACATCTGCACAGAATTGCTAAGTATGACTATGCGATTAATTGGGTTGACAGATTGAGCCACAGAGAGAAAGAACGCTTGGGTCCTGCACTATCTCCTAGCATCTTTGGAAGGGCATCAACGTTATTCCCAGACCGAACTGCCATAATAGACGGTGGCAATTGTTTTACCTATTCAGAACTCTTGTTGTCTTCTGCAGCAATAGCCTCTTCTCTTCTAGGCGGGCAGAAAGACTTGGGAGGCGTGCCTGTTGCATTCATCGCCCCTCCAAGCTTTGATTATGCTGCCACCCAATGGGGAATCTGGCGCGCCGGCGGGATTGCCGTTCCACTTCCGATTTCCTATCCGCAGGCCGAGCTCGAATATATCATCCGTGACTCCTCTTCAAAAATAATTATCTCCCATGCCTCAATGACTGACAAGGTATCTCAAATAGCAGAGCAGCATGGCATACGTCTTGTTGATTTAAAGGATGGCATTGATCATGATGCAGATCTGCCTGACGTAAGGCTAGAGCGGCCTGCAATGATTCTATACACAAGTGGAACTACCAGCAAGCCAAAGGGGGCCGTTATCACCCATGGAAATATCGAATCGCAGGTGACTACTCTGGTAAATGCGTGGGAATGGGTTCAAAGCGACCATACGTTGTTGGTCCTTCCACTTCACCATGTCCATGGAATCATAAACGTGCTTACCTGCGCTTTGTGGTCTGGGGCACTCTGCGAAGTCATGCCAAAATTTGATGCAAAGGCAGCATGGTCGGCAATAAAGAGCGGAAAATTGACCATATTCATGGCAGTGCCTACAATTTATTCGAAATTGATAGCCGAATGGGATGCTGCACCAAAAGAAGAGCGGAGAAAGATGTCAGAGGGTTGCGCGGGAATGAGGCTCATGGTCTCTGGCTCTGCAGCGCTTCCAGTAACGACTCTGGAAAAATGGAGAATCATAAGCGGCCACACGCTTCTTGAAAGGTATGGGATGACAGAAATCGGGATGGCACTCTCAAATCCTGTTCACGGGGCACGTATTCCGGGATGCGTCGGGACTCCACTTCCCGGAGTCCAGGTACGGCTAGCCGATGATAACGACAACGTGATAATAACAGACGAGCAGGCGGGCGAAATTCAAGTAAAAGGATCTCATGTTTTCAAAGGATACTGGAACAAGCCCGACAAGACTAGCGAAGCGTTTACAGGCGATGGGTGGTTCAGGACAGGAGACATTGCCGTCCGGGAGAAAGGCGGCGTTTACAGAATTCTGGGGAGAAAAAGTGTCGATATAATCAAAACAGGGGGATACAAAGTGTCTGCCTTGGAGATAGAAGAAGTCTTTCGGACACACCCGTTGATTGAAGAATGCGCTGTTGTTGGAGTCGAGGACGAGGTTTGGGGGCAAAGAGTCTGCGCTGCAATAATCTTGAGAAAAAGGGATGAATCTCAGCACAATGCTCTTAAAACCGGCGGCTTTGAGCAATCCGTCAAGAATTGGGCAAAGGAAAGGATGGCGCCATACAAAGTCCCTTCATCGATCAAGATCGTAAATCAGTTGCCACGCAACGCATTGGGCAAAGTGGTCAAGCCAGAAGTAATCAAATTCTTTTGAGCCGGTCTAGGCAATCCTGCCTTCATTTTGTATCAAAAGACACTTTGCCTGTAAGCCACAAAGCGTTCAATTTCTGAATGGAGGTGCTGTATCAATAATTCACACCCAGATTCTCCAAACATGTCGCTAAATGCCCATTCTAATTCGTCTATAAAGATAGGTCCAGCGCCAAAGACACGTATGCCGTAATCGCTGTCTAAATGATGGAGAACTGCGTCCTTTGGACGGTCTCCAAGTATATTTAGCGCATTGTGAAGTATTTGTGGTAGCATAGTGGTTTCAAGATATTTCGTTATCAAATTTTTATCAATCCGTGTTAGAAACCCGGGGCCTTACTTGCAAGGCTAGCTTTCAGGCCGAAGGTCTCGAATGACTTGTTATCTATTAGAAAATAGTGCCGATATAAAAATCTTCCAGCAATTGGGAACTAATATAATATAGTCCCGTATTCTCAGAACATCTAAGCACATAGTACCATTTACTGTTGATAATCTACTGCGACACAAGCCCAGTAGTAGCAGCCCAACGGGACCTTACACGCCGTAGAAAGGGCATATCATGATTAATGAGATTAGCCGCGCAGACAGCACATGCATATAGCAGTCTGCGATGACTCCTTGTTCGCATAGTGCATTGCTAAACAGAGCGTCATCATCAATTCATCCAAACGATTGGACAAATCCTTTTGTCGATCATCGCGTCATGATAGATTTTCTTCCCCATTGTATCCTGTAGTAATGCACCACCATGGCTCCCAGCAGTGCAGAACACACTATCATAAAAAAGATCACCAAAAGATCATACTGGTAGTCAGAGCGCAGTTTTTCTGCCATCATGGGATGACCGGAAACAATCGCATGTGCAGGCTGCAAAGAAAAACCAAGTGCAACTAGAGCTGCAAGTAATACAGGCAGCAGGAAAAGTTTCATCCGACGTTTCAGAATTTTAAAAGATATTAAAGCAATAATGATGGAAAAACGCAAGCAGTGTATTCTAGCAAAGGCTTTGAAAATTGTGATATATTCGTAGGATGATAATTCTGCGTCTGCTCCACACCAGTTGACTATGCACTAAATTCATGCGTTATGCAGCATTAGTTCCTGATATGTTTCTCCGGTCAAAGATTCCAAATCTTCTCGCCGGTGTAGCTGCTTCTGACTTGGATGCAGGATAGGAATGAGGTATTGACGAGATCCTGCCTATGACTGGTATTTGTGAGCGAATTGCCATCTCGATCCGTACAAGCAAGAGCTCCACATCTGCAAGTTTTTTATTGCCATCGATTTCAAGATGGACTTCAGCCTGCGCCATCGCTCCTGCTGGTCTCAGCAGCACGGACTTGACCCTTACATTTTCATCTTTGAATTTTTCCTCCACTATTCTTTTCACCGTGTCAGTTATCTTGGGATTCTGCCAAGAGTCGACTAGGATGAGCGACGACTGCTTGAGTGATATGTACGACACTGAAAATATGTAGCCGGCGATTATGATGCCTCCTATGGCATCCATCTGCAGAAAGCCAAATTGTGACGCGATAAGCACGCTGATAAAACCAATTATGGATGCAGAGCCGTCTTTGATCGAGTTCTTGGCGTCTGTCTTGAGCGACAGCAGGTTATACCTGTTGGCAATCGAGTTCATCTGGAATGCCCGGTGCAACGATATTCCGCTGGCGGCTGCCAGCACCACCATTGTCAGAATTGGCTGCCTGATCTCCTTTGGACTGATCAATGCTTCGTACGAGTTGTACAAAATAAACGATCCTATGACCACCATGCCCATGGCGGCAATAAGGGCTGCAAAACTCTCCACCTTGTGGTAGCCAAATGGAAACTTTCTGTCGGCCGGCTTGTGTGCTATTTTCAGGCCGATAAGGACGATAAGCGAGATCATGGCGTCGGACATTGAATCGATGCCGTCTGCGGTTGCCACGACGCTTCCGCTTATCTGCCCCATTATTATCTCGACAATGCCAATGCCAACTAGTGTCATTACAGAAATCTTTGCAATCCTCTGTCCTGCAACAAGGCCTTCGTCAAGAAGGTTGGCCGGCTTGCCGGTTGAGGACTTACTCTCATTCACGATATACTGTAATTTTGCAGGTCATTCTATTTAAGAAATTAATTGGTATAAAACTCGCATATTATGCTTATGGCAGAGTGCCTGCTTGCATGATAAGACGATAGATTGCCAAAGCTTATTGGTGGACCATAATGAGAAATTCACTTTTTAGTCATCTCATTATGACAGCTATCCTTCTCTCATAGGTTCTGCATTTGTAGAACGAGGATGGCGGCAAAGAAGAAAGGTGGCAAGAAAAAGTAAATTCGCCTTTTCTTTTTTATTTGCAATTGGCACATCCTGCGCAGCGAGATCGTCTAGACCTCAATTTTGCAGATCTGTTCTTATAAAGATAAATTAAGCCTTGCCATTTTACCGATCGTCTAGTTGCCTCTGAGAACTCTTTCTGATCTGGAAGACTCACAGTTTGACGGCAAAAAAGTGCTCGTCAGAGTCGATTTCAATGTCAGCGTAAATAACGGCACAGTTGGTGAAGATTACAGGATACGTATGAGCCTTCCGACGATTGAATACATGACAAAGCGCGGCGCAAAGGTGATCCTTGCATCGCATCTTGGGAGGCCTGAAGGGTGGGACAAAGCACACTCGCTTGCGCCTGTTGCCAAGCGGCTATCCGATATTATTGGCAAGTCGCGGCCGATAAGGTTTGCAGATGACTGTGTCGGCCCAGCTGTTCAGGGAGAGATTGAAAAGATGGAGAAGGGCGACGTATTGCTGCTTGAAAACCTGCGCTTTCACAAGGAAGAAGAGGCAAACGATCCAGAGTTTAGCAAAAAACTTGCTTCTCTTGCTGATATTTACGTTAATGATGCCTTTAGCACATCGCACAGGAAGCACTCTTCAACCTACGGAGCTGCATGGCTGTTTGACATCCGGCTTGCAGGCTTTAACCTGAAAAAAGAGATCGAGTATCTGTCGATGATACGGGAAAAGCCGATCAAACCGTTCACGCTTGTTGTGGGTGGCGTCAAGATAAAGGACAAGATAGGCGCGCTAGAGCACCTTCTGCCAAAGGCCGACAAGGTGATAATCGGCGGGGCGGCTGCATACACCTTTCTAAAGGCAAAGGGAATCAAGACAGGCAACTCGCTTATAGATGAAGAACGCTTGCCTTGGGTCACCAAAGCGCTTTCTGCCCATGGCGACAAGATAATGCTTCCAACCGACCATGTTTGCGCCAACTCTCCAAACGACACTTCTGTTACGATGGTCAGGGGCGACATACCGAGCGGCATGTCTGGCTTTGACATCGGCAATGAAACAATCGAGCGCTATTCTGCAGAAGTTGGCGGAAATGGTGGGGGCACAGTGTTCTGGAACGGGCCGATGGGCATGTTTGAAATACGCGCATTTTCAAATGGCACGACAAACATCGCAAAAAGCATGGCGCTTGCTTTCTGGCGCGGCTCAAAGACTCTGATCGGAGGAGGCGACACCCTTGAAGCGATGAAGAAGGCAGGCGTTGCAGAGAACGAAGTTAGCCACGTATCTACTGGCGGAGGCGCGACCCTGCGCTACCTAGCTGGCGATGACATGCCCGGCGTCGTTATCCTGAACGGCCACTGAGCACTAGGTCACGTTGACCCTGACTGCCTTTAGGTACGAAACATCGTCGTTGCCTGCCCCTATCATTATCGTGTACTGCCCTGCCTTCAGGTTTTCATCTGGCGTGAAGGTAAATGAAACCTGCTTTGAGCTGCCTGCAGGAACTGAAACTGACTCTTCGCTGAATATCCCGGTTGAGTTGCCAAGTAAGCCTGTCGGTGTAATCGAGCTGGCAGATACCATTTTGCCATCAAGGTTACTTGATGCATTTATCGTAACCTTAATTTCTGCTGTATTGCCCCTTGCAACAGTTACTTCCTCCGGCGCAGAGATAGTAAAGGGGATCTGCTTCTCTGAGTCAACTTTGCCAAGCTTGTTTTCTGTCCATTCGCTAAACCACACCTTGTCATTAGCACCTACTGAAAATTGCAATACGTTTGCAACTCCGCAGTCTGCTGTCGTGTTTGGAGGGCATTCTGCCCATAGTTTGTTTTG
>JAJPHX010000103.1 GCA_021325075.1 Nitrososphaeraceae archaeon
CAAGGGCCAGTATCTGGTTCCCGAGGCAGATGCCAAGGGTCGGAGTCGAAGTCTTTATCAGTTTAGTGGCAGTCTTGATCGTGCTCGTGCAGACCTTTGGATCGCCGGGGCCGTTGCTGATTACAACGCCCTTTGGGTTGTACGACATCACCTGCTCGTACGTTGCGTCCCAAGGCAGGCGCACCACTCTGTATCCAGTGCGCATGATGTTCCGTATGATGCTGTATTTTACGCCCGTGTCAAGCACCACCACACAGTCCTTGCTGCTGTCACCGTATTCCTGTGGCTCGCTTGTCGAGACTTCTGGCATAAAGTTCAAGCCTTCGTACTTGGCATTTGCTAGCGCCTTTTTCGCCTGCGAGTCGTCAACCGGGCTTTCAGATACCACAACCGCGCCCATCATCACCCCGTGCACGCGCAGCTTTTTCGTGAGCTCCCTCGTGTCGATGCCATAGATGCCCGGTATCTTTTCTCCATAGAGCCACTGGTCGAGAGTCTTTGTACAGCTCCAGTGGCTTGCAATGTCTGACAGGTCGTGAATCACGAGCGCTTTTATCTGGATCTTGTTGGATTCAAAGAACTTGGGCAGGCCGTACTCGTCCTTTACGTCAAAGCTTGGGACGCCATAGTTGCCCACAAGCGGGTAAGTCATGCACAGAATCTGGCCGCGGTACGACGGGTCGGTCAGCGTTTCGGTGTAGCCCACCATGCCGGTGTTGAAAACAACCTCGCCTGCTATCTCAGACGGGTACCCAAAGCCGACTCCGTCAAAAACACTGCCATCTTCTAATATCAGCTTGGCCGCATAGCCCGTGTAGGTCCGTTGCAGTGTTGGAATTTTTTGAACCCTCACGAACTGTTAAGATTAGCAAATTTAAGTTTTGCTTTATTGCCGCCACGGAACAGCCATGGCCAAAAAGATTGCCACTTGCATATCTGGCGGATCATCGCAATTTGGATAAAGTAATATTGTCCGGCCGTTCATGATAGCCGCGTATTTGCGCCATGTCTGAGCAAAAGCAACGGTGCGCCATATGCGGCTCGCGCTTTGCCGAGCGCAAGTGCTACTTTTGCGAAAGCAAGGTCTGCACTTCATGCATCGTCCCGTCAGACGTGTCTGGCAGCTATACCACAAAGTGTATCACCTGCGACAGGAAAAAGGTAAACAGGCTGAGCACGCTCACCCTGCTAAAGAGGAACTATTACCTCATTGGCATAATCGTCGCGTTCTGGCTCTTTACCGTATTTCCGCTGCCGTTCCTGCAGATGGCTGGCCTAGAGATCAACCCAAGCGCCTTCCAGCCTGTCCTGATTGCAACTGCTGTCATGACGGTGCCGTTCGTTTTCATGTTCTTTGCGTGGCAGAAAAGAGCTCCAAGAGGGTCCTAGTACATCGATTTTGCGACCAGCTCTGTAAACTCTGTAGTTGAAAGCTTGCCGCCGATGTCCTTTGTCTTCTTGTCCTGTTTTAGCAAGCTCACGATGGCGTCCTCTATGCGACTGCCTTCCAGAATGGCATTCTTGTCGTTGTGCTTGTCAGAAAGCCACTCTAGCATCATCTTGGCCGAGAGCAATATCGACGATGGGTTTGCCGCATTCTTGCCTGTAATATCAAACGCCGCACCGTGCACCGGCTCAAAGAGCGCAAACCCTTCGCCAATGTTTGCCGCCGGGCCCATGCCAAGACCACCCACCACCTGCGCGGCCTCGTCTGACAGTATGTCTCCAAAGAGGTTGGTCGTGACGATGACGTCGAATTCTTCCGGGTTGCGGATAAGGTTCATGGACGCCGCGTCGACGTACAGCTCGCTGTACTGAATCTTGGGGTATTTTTTGGCGACATCCCTGCAGGTGGCTGCAAAGAGCCCGTCGCCCTTTCGCATCACGTTTGCCTTGTGCACGGCTACCACCCTGCGCTTGGCGTTGCGGATAGTTGCGACCTTGAAAGCATATTCTGCTATTCTTCTGCTTGCGCGCTCCGACGTGACCCTGAGCGCAACCACGGTGTTTTCATCAGCGTTAAACTCCCATCCAAGGTACACGTCTTCGGTGTTCTCTCTTACGGTGACCATGTCCACCTTGCCTGAGAGGCTAGGAATGTTCGGGTACGACTTTGCCGGCCTCACATTTGCATAAAGGTCAAACATGCGCCGGAGAACGATGATGACGTCAGCAGCGCTTTCGCCCACAGGCCCCTTCAGACACGCCTGTGATTTTTTGATGGTGTCAACAGAAAATTCTGGCAGTGCCTTGCCATGCTTGGCAAGGGCCGCGTCGCCGGCATCAACTTCGTTTATCGTGAACTTTGTGGAGGACTTGTCGCTTATTGTTTCCAGTATTTTCTTTGCCGCCGCAGTCTGCTCCGGGCCTATGCCGTCGCCCCTGATGAGGGAAATGGTGTATCTTGACAATCCACACAGCCTAGATTTTGGAATGGAGCACCTTTCTTAGCAACACCTTGTTGATTGCGTCCATCATCGCCTGTACCGACGCGACGACGATGTCCTCTCCGGCCTTGCTTGCAGACACGACGTTGCCGTCCTTATCCTCTACCTTGACCGTGACTTCTGCCAGCGCGTCGGAGCCGCCGGTGATGGAGTCTAGCATGTAGTCCCTTATCTTGATGTTGGCCATTTCGCCGGAAATCTTTTGTATGGCCTTGAGCGCCGCATCAACCGGACCTACTCCTATTTCAGAGGCAATGAAATCCTTGCCGTCTGCATTGAGCCTGACCACAGCTGTAGGTATGAGGTTCATGCCCGTGACGATGTGAAAGTCGTACAGCTTGAACTTTTCCTCAAACTTTGTGTTGTTCATGACTTCGCCGGAAATCGACAACAGCTCCGACGTCGTGATTGCCCTGCCCTTGTCGGCGATGTTCTTTTGCTTCTCTACTATTTCGCGGAGCTGCTCCTCTGTCGGCTTTATTCCAAATTCTTCAAGCATCGCCCTGATGCCATGCGCGCCTGCGTGTTTGCCTGCCTGCAGCCACCTCTTCCTGCCCACCAGCTCGGGTGCTATTGGCTCGTAGGTGAGCGGGTTGTTGATTATGCCGTGGGTGTGGATGCCTGACTCGTGCCCGAACGCATTTTCGCCTATTATCGCCTTGTTTGGCTGGACGATTATCCCCATCGTGTTTGAAACAAACTTTGAAGTTTCATAAATAAGCTGGGTCTTGATGTTGTGCTTTTTGTCATAAAGACACTGGAGCGCCATGACAAACTCTTCAAGCGAAGCATTACCCGCCCTCTCACCAAGGCCGTTTATCGTGACATGAGCGCAAGCGGCTCCGGCGTTTATGCCTGCAATGGCATTTGCCACGGCAAGGCCAAAGTCGTTATGGCAGTGGACACTTATCGGGAGGCCGGTTGCGTCCTTGACCTCTTTGACAATCTGCGCCATGTAGTCCGGCGTCCGGTAGCCGACGGTATCCGGGATGTCTAGCCTATCAGCTCCTGCCTCTGTTACCGCCTTGAACACTTTGATCAAAAACGCCCTGTCCGACCTCGTGGCGTCCTCTGCGGAAAATTCCACCTGTAACCCATGGTTCTTACAGTATTCGACTGCCTTGACCGCCCTGTCCAAGACCTGCTGGGGAGTCATCTTCAATTTGTATTTCATGTGTATGTCGGAAGTGGCAATGAACGTGTGGACATACTTCAAGTCACATTTTATGGCGGCGTCGATGTCCGACTCGACTGCGCGCGCAAGGCCGCAAACTTCGGCCTTCAAGCCCTGCCTTGCTATTGCCCTTATCGCCTGCATCTCGCCCTGCGAAACTATTGGAAAGCCTGCCTCTATCGCGTCGACTCCGAGCTCGTCTAGCCTTATCGCGACCTGCACCTTCTGCTCCGGAGTGACTGTTACGCCGGGCGTCTGCTCGCCGTCCCTGAGGGTGGTGTCAAACACCCTTACGTGATCAATATTTGATTTCTTTACTGACCGTGCCGTCAAATCTCCACTCCTCTTGGAAGGGCCAAAACTCCTGTCCTTGCCAACTGCGCTATACCATAATGCTCAACTAAATTCTTAAACGCATCTATCTTGTCTGGGGTGCCGGTTATCTCTACCGTGATCGTCTCCTTGCCGATGTCAAGAATGTTGCCGCGAAATATCGTTGAATAGTTGATTATCTCGCTCCGGGTGGTCGGGTCGACTGCCTTCATCTTGATCAACGCCAACTCCCTGTACACGGTCTTTTCAGTGTCGAGCACCTTTACCTCGACCACGTCGATCAACTTGCGCAACTGCTTGACAAGTTGGTCAAGTGTCTTTTCGTCGCTGTTTGTGGTTATCGTCATCCGGGAGAGATCCTGCTGCTCTGTTGATCCAACAGTAATGCTCTCGATGTTAAAGTTGCGTGCCCTGAAAAGGTTGGTCACTCTGAAAAGGACACCGGGCTTGTTCTCTACAAGGGCTGTCACTATGTACCACGAGCCAGGTGGCGCTGTAACCGGTGTATTTGTTAGCGACATACTATTACGCTCCTGTTATCATGTCCTTCAGGCCGGTGCCCGGGGCCACAAAGGGGTACACGTCTTCATCGGGGTCTATCGGTATGTCTATCACAGTTGCCACGTCGCTCTTGATCGCCGATTTTATGGCCTTGTCAAGTTCCTGCATCGAGCCGACCCTGATCCCTTGCGCGCCATACGCTTCTGCTATCTTTACATAATCAGGGCAGTGGTGCTGATGCACTCCGCTGTAGCGCCTGTTGTAGAACGTGCGCTGCCACTGTGCCACCATGCCGAGCATGTAGTTGTTCATGAGGAATACTATCACGGGCAATTTCTCAAGCACGGAAACTGCAAGCGAATTCTCTGTCATGTTAAACGAGCCGTCGCCGGCGATGTCCACTACCGGGACGTCCGGCCTTGCAGCCTTTGCGCCTATCGAAGCCGGAAATCCAAAGCCCATCGTGCCAAGGCCTGTCGAGCTAAAGAAGGTGCCCGGCGCAATCACGTCAAAGTGGAGAGACGCCCACATCTGGCACTGCCCTACCTCTGTAGTCACTATGCCTTTTGCTGGCAATAACTCGCGGAGCTTCTTTAGCGACTTTTTGGCGGTTATCTCCCTTGGGTAGTCCTTGAGCATTTCAGAGAAGTACTGGATAAGCTCCTTTCTGCGCTTGAGCCACGGATTGTCTGCGCTTCTCTTTGCAACTTTCTTTGTGAGCATCTTGACAAGCGTGCGAAGCGAGGACCTGACATCGCCAATTACCGCAACGTCCACAGACTTGTTCTTGCCTATTTCGGCAGGGTCAATGTCCATGTGTATGATGTGCATGCCTTTTCCAAACTCGTCAAACCTGCCTACAGACCTGTCTGAGAACCTTGCACCTACCGCGATTATGCAGTCGGCCTCAAGTATTATCTTGTTCGCCTCTGCGTGACCGTGCATGCCTATCGGACCCATCGCAAGCGGGTGGTTCTCTGGGAACGCGCCCTTGCCCTTGAATGTGCTCACAACTGGTATCATGAGAAGCTCTGCAAGCGCCTGGAGCTCTGCAAAAGCCCCTGATAGTATCACACCTCCGCCTGCAAGTATTATCGGCCTCTCGGATTTTAGCAATATTTCAACAGCTCTTCCAAGCTCAGTGAGGTCTGCCTCAACGACTGGGTTGTACCCTCTCACCTTGATAAGATCCGGGAACTTCATGTCGGCTGTCGCCTGCTGCACGTCCTTTGGTATGTCGATGAGAACCGGGCCGGGCCTTCCGCTCTCGGCGATGTAGAACGACTTTTTGACGGACTCTGGGATCTCGCCGGGAGTCCTTGGCTGGAACGAGTATTTCGTGCAAGGGTTTGCTACGCCAATGATATCAGTCTCTTGGAAAGCGTCCTTGCCTATCATAGGAAGCGGCACCTGTCCTGTCACTGCCACCATCGGAGACGAGTCTGCGTACGCGGTGGCGATGCCCGTGATGAGGTTGGTGGCACCGGGGCCAGAAGTCGCAAAGCAGACGCCTGATTTCCTCTTTATCCTGGCGTAGCCGTCGGCCATGTGGGCCGCAGACTGTTCATGCCGTACAAGTATGTGCCTCAAGTTGGCTCCCACCAAGGCGTCGTATATCGGGAGGTTCGCACCGCCGGGAAGTCCAAAGACTACGTCTACGCCCTCCTTCTCAAGGGCCTGTATCAGCGCTTTTGCGCCGGTCATTTCAACCAATTTTTATTTTCACCAAATTCTACAAACACCTGCTTGCTGTGCAGAGTTTGCTCTAGGCAAGACTCAGCAGAACCAGAAAATGAACCTTGTGCCCGTACCTGCAAGCCCGAGGCATTTTTGTTAATTTGCAGTGATATAATTTATAAAGTTAACTCTGAATAATCTCTATAATTTCTCGCCGTCGGCGCTTTTTGTGAGCCAAATTTCGTCGGCTATTGCGTAGGATTTTCAGAGAAGAAATCCGGCCATGATCCCAAAATGGAATCCATATGTTATATACCCTGTCTATGTTCGTAAACAAAGTCCAAACTGGAGCTCTATGCAAAGTTGACCCTCCTCCACCAGAAGATGATGTTGAAACCTACGACGCAGAATTAGACAACGCAGAAAAGACTGAGCTTTCAGAAGAGGAAATTAAAGAAACCAAAGATCGAAAGAGGACAACTTAACTCCAGAAGACCAGAAAAGATACTGGGTCCGGAAAGAGCCTTGGCTGGAGGATTGGTGATCGTCTAAATCTGCCTGAAATGCATTATTTATAAGGACTATGCCCGCCAATATCCGATGAACATTATTGTCATCTATGGATTCTGCTAAAATAAGGGACCTGATTTATGATTATTTTCAGATTGCCAAGACAAAGGAAATCGAAAAAATCGAAGAGTTCTTTGATTCACGCTTTACAAAGTTTGGCGATTCCCCGCCGTACGACAGGCGCGATCCAGAGCGGGCGCTGATGCTCGAGCAGCTGCAGTTTGCCAGTCTTTCTGATTATGATTTCAAGATAGAGGACATACAGATCGACATTCTTGCCGGCGACGCTGCCACTGCAACTTTTTCGCTTGAAAGCACCGGGATGCTAGTTGACGACTATAGCTTCCGCGGCACTACGGTCAAGGTCAGGTCAAGGGTGACGATAGTCCTGCAAAAAGACAAAACAGGCAGGTGGAAGATGATCCACCAGCACCTGTCAAAATACGCCGGCTAGTCAAATGAGTGGCTGACTGTTTTTACTACCTTTTGCGGCTCTTTCTGCCCGGACTTGTCTTTTTCCTTCTCTTTCAGGAAAATACCATACGCTTCCTTTACGTCGGCGTCCTTGTGGACAATCGCCCTGACTGCCTTTATCATCGCGACAGGCCAGTCAGACTGCCAGATGTTCCTTCCCATGTCTACCCCTGATGCGCCGTGGTGCACCGCGTCGTGCGCGAGCTTTAGCGCGTCCGCTTCTGGCAATTTCTTGCCGCCTGCGATTATCAGTGGGACCGGGCACCCTTCCACCACTTCTTCAAAGTTATCGCAATAGTATGTTTTCACAACATGAGCACCAAGCTCTGCCGCGACCCTGCATGCAAGGCCAAGGTAGCGCGCGTCGCGAGCCATATCCTTGCCGACAGCAGTCACTGCAAGAACCGGTATCCCATACTTTTCGCCTTCGTCCACCAGCTTTGCCAAGTTGGCAAGCGTCTGGTGCTCGTACTTGCTTCCGACAAATATTGAAAGTGCAAGGCATGATGCGTTGAGCTTGATCGCCTCTTCAATCGAAGTCACGATTGTCTCCTTCGAGAGGTCTTCGCCAATGATGCTTGTCGCGCCAGAAACCCTGAGGACAATCGGGACATTGCTCTCTGGAGGGACAGAAGTCCTGAGCACGCCGCGGGTGAGCATCAGCGAATCAGCGTATGGTAAAAGCGGGGCAACAGTCCTCCTCGGGACTTCCAATCTCTCAGTTGGGCCCAAAAAGTAGCCATGATCTATTGCAAGCATGAGGCAGCGGCCAGTGTCGGGGCGGATAATCTTTGACATCCTGTTTTTCATTCCCCAGTCCATAATCTATCACGGTCAGACAGGCTATTTTTATTATATATAGTTTCTACGATTCAGTTGTTACGATGACTTTCATCGCGTCTTTCGCTTCGTGCGCGCACTTGACTGCCTCTGCCGCGTTTTTGATGTCAAACCGGTGAGTGATAAGCGAAGCCATGTCAACGCGCTTTTCTGAAATCAGCCTGAGTGCCTGATTGGTCTCTATTTCTGAAGCCGCATAGCTAGGGATTAGCGAGTGCTCACTTGAATACAGCTTGCTCATGTCGTACGATATCTGCGAGCCTTTTGGCGGGACTCCAAAGAGCATTATCTTGCCGCCCTTTCGCGTCAAGTCAAATGACTGCAGTAGCGCTTTCGTGCTGCCCGTTGCCACTACGCAAATGTCGACGCCCCTTCCGCCGGTCTCTGACTTGATCTTGGCTGCCAGGTCCTGCTCTGTTGAATTGAATGCATCAACTCCGTATCTCTTTGCAAATTTCAAACGAAAATCATTGATGTCAAGGACAAATATCCTGCCGGCTCCAAACGCCTGCGCAAGCAGCACGTGCATCAGCCCTGCCGGCCCGGCCCCAAGTACAGTGATGTCGTCGCCTTTGTGAAAGTTGCACTTGTTCCACGCCCTGATGCAGCAGGCAAGCGGCTCTACAAGCGACGCTTCATCAAATGAAACATTATCTGGCAGCTTTATCAGGCCGCCTCTTGACACGTTCCACGCTGGCACCAGAAAGCGCTCCGCAAGGCCGCACGGGCTGATGTTGCTTGTCTGGTAAGCAGGGCACATCGTGTGATCGCCGTGCAGGCAGTAGTGGCATGAATAGCAGGCAACATGGTGGTGTATGAAAACGCGGTCGCCGGGAGTAAAGCCTTTTGTGTCCTTGCCTGCTATCACGACTTCGCCGGCCGGCTCGTGCCCCAGTCTGCCTGAGGACATACCGTACTCGCCGTACACTTTTTCAAGGTCCGAGCCGCACAGCCCACAGGCGCGCATCTTTACCAGAACGTCGCCATCACTTGACAATTCTGGAGTTTTAATGTCATCAACTGAAACGGCGCTGTGCCCCTTTACAAAGACCGCCTTCATTCTTGACTTCCTCTATTTATGCCGGATATAAACAGTAGGCGGTACTAAGAACCTTTATATAATAAAAAGCAAGTTTTATTGTGCATCGTCTTATGCTGCTCCCTTCAGAGATAGAAGCTAAATCGCTGATTCCTGCCGTCAGGGCTATTCTTGCAAAGAAGCTTATCAAGGAATACTCACTCAAGGAGGAGGATGTCGCCCGCGTTCTCGGCATAACACAGGCAGCAGTCAGCAACTACGTCAGGGGGACAAGGGGTGACATGGAGCTAATCTCAAAGCTCGAGTCTGTTCGCGAAGTCATGCGCATGATAGATGACATCGCAAAGGACCTCTCGACAAACAAGGCGTACACTCCAAGCACGCTGGCCAAGTTTGTGGGGCTGTGCAACTACATGCGCTACACGCTTCTTATCTGCGACGTGCACCACAGCATCGAGTCAAACATCGACGAGCAGATATGCGAGCAGTGTAGGGGCACGCTTGTGCGCGAGCACTGAGCCTGCAAGCTATTAATATTCCACACAGGATTGAAAAACACATGACGGAAGGCGGGGGAAAACAGAGGATCAACGGCGAAACGATCGCGGGGATTGCTCTTGTGTTCATGGGCCTTTTGTTTGTATGGGCCGGAACCATGAACTCTGTCTGGGCATCGATACGAATCGCGGCCTACATCATCATTGCAATAGGCACGGGGTTCATTGCAATAGGCGTGATAACCATCCAACGGACGAACCACCCTTCCGAAAAGCGCTCGAGCTATTATTAGTGCAATGTTTAAAATGTTGACCATTCTGTTGCAATACCATGCCTTCTGACTCCGAGGACGCCATCACGGCATACGCCGACACCGAAAAGACATTCTTTGAGCTTGCCAGCGAGCAGAGGCTTGCCATAATATTCCGGCTGAACGAAAAGAGCGCCAAGATATCGCAGCTTGCAAAGGACCTTGGCATAACAATGCAGGAGGCGCACCGCAACGTCAACAGGCTGCAGGGCGCCGGACTGATAGAGAAAGACCCAGAAGGCATATTCTCCCTGACAACTTTTGGAAACACGATAATCAAGCAGATCCCGACATTCAACTATCTCTCAAAGCACAAGGAGTATTTTTCAGAGCACATACTTGGCGAGCTCCCGATCAAGTTCATCATGAGGCTAGGCGCGCTTGACAGGTGCGAGTTCGTGAAAGGCGTGGTCGCGATACTTGAGCGCTGGAAGGACATCTACCGGCAAGGGGAACAATATGTCTACGAAATAGTGCCACAGGTTCCGATGGACCTGATAGAGCCGGCGGTGAACCGGGTGAAAGAAAAGGGCGTAAAGTACAGCTACGTTCTTCCAAAGGATGTCATCATACCAAAGGGCAGGAAGGATCTCCTGAAAAAGCTAGGTCACAGCGAGCTCTTGAACAAGGGCGCGATAGAAAGGAGGATGGTGGAAAGCGTGCAGGTGGCGGTGATACTGAACGAAAAGCACGCCGCGGTTCTGTTCCCGACGCAAAAGGGCGAGACTGACATGAACATGATGTTCTTCAGCTCCGATCCCGTGTTCCACGAATGGTGCCTTGACTACTTCCGCTACCGCTGGTACGGATCGGATATTTTCGACGAAAGCAAGCTCAAAGAAATCTAGTCTTATTTCATCCAGTCAATCGGGATGTCCTGGTACGCTCCGTTTGGCAGTATGCGCCTTATAGAAATCGGGAGTGCCTTTTGGTCAATTTCTGCAACTGCCAGCATGATAGAGCTCCTTGCCCCTTCAGGCACCTTTATCAGCGGCGGGGCACCGAGTGAAAGCTGGAGAGACCTTGATCCCGTTATCCTCGCCTTCTCAAACCTAGTGAGCCATGGCGGGCCTATCAGCACCTTGTTTCCCTGCGGTGCAATCTCTTTTAACTCGTATTCAAATTCTTGATAAGTGACAACTTCATCCGCCGGGCGTGATGACTTTTTGGCAGTTTCCTCAACCTGCACCACTTTTGTTCCTGCTTTTCTGCTCTTTGAACTGGCCTTGGCAGGCTTGGCAGATTTTTTTGGTGCAGCATGTTTTTTTGAAGAATGTTTGACTACCAAGAATAATGGAAAACATTATAGATATCTAATTAAATGTTTGCCCCAATTAGCCAAATCCCACACTAGGGCTGTATTATCTTGACATTATTAG
>JAJPHX010000015.1 GCA_021325075.1 Nitrososphaeraceae archaeon
GATCCGTCGTCATCATTCAATTTATATAAGCAATCCAGCCAGTTGCAACCTCGAAGAACATGACCATTACAGTAATCGGATCTGGCAAGGTCGGCGCCTCGGCTGCGCTCAACTGCGGGCTGAGGGAGCTTGACAGGGATATACTTTTGCTTGACATCGTGCAGGGCCTTCCACAGGGCGAAGCGATGGACATCAACCACCAGATGTCAGAGCGCGGCTCCGACTCTGTTGCAAGGGGCTCAAACAACTATGAAGAAATGCGCGGCTCCGACTATGTGGTGCTTGTTGCCGGCGTGGGCAGAAAGCCGGGCATGACCAGGATGGACCTGCTTAAGACAAACGCAGGTATCGTAAAGGACGTCGCCGGCAAGATTGCGTCGTATGCAAAAGACGCCACAATAGTGGTGGTCACAAACCCGCTTGACCCGATGACCTATCTTGCGCTCAAGACCATCGGGTCCAAGAAGAGCAAGGTCATGGGCATGGGAGGCATGCTTGACCTCTCTAGGTTCAAGAGCTTCATACAGGACACGACAAAGATTTCCCGCGATTCCATTCAGGCGATGGTGATAAGCGAGCACGGGGAAAACATGTTGCCCCTGACAAGGTTTTCCTCGATAGGTGGAATCCCGCTCATCGACTTTATCCAAAAAGAAAAGGCAATAGAGATATTTGAAAAGACAAAGAAGGTTGCAGCCGAAGTCATTGCGCTCAAGGGCGCGACAGTGTACGCGCCGGGCAATGCGGTAGCAACAATGCTAGAGTCCGCAATCCGGGACAAAAAGCTAGTCATCCCAGTGTCTGCGCTGCTTGAAGGCGAATACGGGGTGTCTGACCTCTGTATTGGGGTGCCCGCAGTCATCGGCGCAGGGGGAGTCGAGCGCATAATCGAGCTAAAGCTTGACAGCTTTGAGCAGGACATCTTTAGCAAGGGTGTTGCAAGCGTGAAGGAAGCAATCAAAGCCCTTCCGCTCTAATTTTTGTTTAAAGATTATAAGGCAAGAAGTCCACCGTAACTTGTTCGGTGTATGAATTGCCTTCCGATATGAGGAATTACAAGTTCAGGTTGTATCCTACAGCGTTACAGGAGCGGCAGTTTGTAGAAACTCTTGATGGTTGTAGGTGGGTATACAACTACCTTCTTGATAGACAACCGCTATCAAGAGAAGATATGCAATTCATGCTCACCGAGCTAAAAATAACAGAACCTTTCCTTCGCAACTATCATAGCAAGGTGCTTCAGATGGTGTGCCATCAGATTGATACTGCAAACAAGGCACTACGAGCATTGAAAAAGAATGGTCACAAAATAGGCAAGCTGCGCTACGCAAGGTCAGAAGACTACAATTCTTTTACTTACAACCAATCTGGCTTTGACATTACAATTGACAACAAGCTATGGCTGTCCAAGATAGGCAAGATTGCAATAAGATTGCACAGAAAAGTAAGTAACATTAAACAAGTGAAAGTGAAGAGAGAAGGGAAAAAGTGGTATGCTATAATTTGCTGCCAGATTACAATGCCAATAACCAAGTTTGTTGACTCTAAGAAATCAGTTGGAATTGACGTTGGAATAACCAAGTTTGCTCATGACTCTGACGGCCATGAGATAGGGAACCCCCAATTCTTGAAAAAGATGCTCAATCCACTTAAGCGGGCCTCCAGACGGCTATCAAGGAGGCAAAAAGGTTCTTGCAATTATGAGAAGGCAAAGACCCGGCTACAAATACTGCATGAAAAAATAAGGAATAAGCGCAATGACTTTCTGCACAAGGTGTCCCGCTATTATTCTAAACACTACGACTTGATATTCCTTGAAAAACTTAGGGTATTAAACATGACCAAGAACCATTCGTTGGCACGAGCCATCCTTGACAGTGGATGGATTACATTTGGTTCTATGCTCAGATACAAGGCAACACAAGTGATAGAAATACTTGCGACCAATACTTCTATTGATTGCAGCAAATGTGGTAATAAAGTACCAAAGTCTTTGGCTGTCAGGATTCATAGATGCAATAAATGCCAGCTAGTACTTGATAGAGACTATAATGCTGCTTTGAACATCCTTCAGCGAGGATTGAAATCGCTGCTACTCATGGAACGTGAGGAAGTTACGCCTGTAGAGACTGAAAGGTCGTTGAAACAGGAATCAGAGGCTACCGGAATTGTCCGGTAGTTGTTCACACCCTTTTATCTCGTCATTTGCAAGTAGCTGGCTGACCGATGGATCTCCGTACCATTCTGGAAAAGTTTGCAAGCGGCGTCATCAGTCTTGACGAAGTTGAGAAACAAATTTCGATACATGCAGTCGAGAAGATAGAGGACATCGCCAAGCTTGATATCCACCGCGAGGTTCGAAAAGGCATGCCGGAAATAATCTATGCGGAAAGTAAAGAACAGCGCGATATCATCAGGATTGCCGGCGCTGCAACAAAGCGCAACGGTCAGGTCGTCGTTAGCAGGGTACGCAAGAACGAACTTGCCAAAGTTGCGAACGC
>JAJPHX010000071.1 GCA_021325075.1 Nitrososphaeraceae archaeon
GTGAAGGAAGAGCAAAAGCAGCTGGTAGAGCGCGCAAAGCAGCTTGGAATAAGGACTGACAATATATCGCTGAGCCAGGACTTGAACGGCGAGTTCACTGCCTCGGTGACTGAAGTCATTCTGGAAGGGCTGCGCCACATCCAACCGCCGCTGCTTGACAAAAAGGACAACAGCTATGGCCTCGCACAGTGATGCGCCCGGCAGCAAGAAATTCGTGTATTTTCCACTTGATCGGGAGGGGCAGGAGCAGAAACAGCAAGAGAGCCAGAGCAACCGCGAGCTCGAGCAGGCCGTGCTTGACAAGCTGCTCAAGGCCCTTGGCAGGGAAGCGCTGAGGGAAAAGACCCCCCGCCTGCAGGAACTGGAGCAGACTCTGCAGGGAGTCATGTCGCAGGAGCAAGGGCAGGAAGACAAGCAGCAACAAAGCTCGCAGCCAGACAGCAAGGGAGAGAGCGGCGACGATTCCGGGATGCCACTTGTCAGGCAGCTGGTGCAAAAGGGCTACCTGAAGGACTCGCCCAAGTGGCTCAGCGCCAAGGGCTTTAACACGATCGGCAGCAGGATACTGAGCGACGTCATGAAGGCGCTCAAGGCCGGCGAATACGGGATGCATGAAACACAGGATCTTGGCAGTGGCTCACTCGTGCTTGACACGAGCAAGAAATACGAGCCGGGCGACGACATCCGGCTGCTCAACGTGCCCAAGTCGCTATTGAACACCATCCAGAGGACGCTCAAGGACGGGGGCGACATAAAGCTCCCGCTGCAAATTGATGTCGAAGATTTTGAAGAGCACGAAACGATGCAGGACGTCAGGGTTGCAGTCGTCTACTGCATCGACCTTAGCTCAACGATGCGCTACTCCTCGATGTACGGAGACATGAGCAGGATTGAAGCAGCGAAAAGGGCGCTGTGGAGTTTGTATCTCCTTAACCGCAAGTTCTTTCCCTCAGACTCGGTCTACATCGTCGGCTTTGGCGCGCTGGCATCCAAGGTGCTGCCAAGCGATATTCCATATCTAAAGACGTTTGAGCCCGGATCAGACTTTTTGCACTACACCAACTACCAGGCAGCATTTCGGCTTGCAAGCAGGATACTACAAAAGGACGGCGCGATGAACAAGCGCATAGTGCTGGTAACGGACGGCCACCCAAGCGCCTGCTTTATCGACGACAAGAGCGAGCAGGACAAGATACTGGCAGAGCGGCCGTACTCGCACTTTTACACGCCTGACAGGCAGACGCTTGACACGGTAAAGCAGGACAACAGCATGAGCCTTGACGTCGCGTCGGGCGAGCTAGTCTATCTTTGTTATCGCTACCGGCAGGTCGACCAGTATATCGGCGAGCGGACGATTGTGGAGGCGAAAAAAGTGCACGCGATGAACATCGACATCGACACGATAATGATAAGCGAAGAAGACTCGCTATTGGGATATGTCAACGAAATGGAAAAGTACGTGAAGGGAAGGTCATACTACATCAACCCTGCAGACATCGACAAGGTGCTCCTCAATGACTACCTTAACAACAAAAAACAGCAGACGATAAGGGCACGTTCGCAGTGGTAGAAAAAACTTGGACAAGCTTAATATACAGACGGGAATTTGTTTTGTTTAAGCAAAGCATGCTGGTTATCTTTGATGTTGAAGGCGTTCTGCTAAATGCTGAATACCTTCCAGTTTTAGCTCAGGTGAAAGGCCCTCAGACAGAGAAGGAAATCTGGGACATCACTAATGCCGGAATCCGTGGCGAAATAAATTGGGAAGACGGGCTGAAGAAGAGGGTACATGCACTCCGGGGCATCAGCTACGAAGACGCAAAAAAGATAGGGGCCAGCCTGCCGTTGATGCCTGGCGCTAAAGAGCTCTGCTCTGCCCTGAAAAAAGCAGGGTGGAAAACGATTGCAGTGTCAGGCGGCTTTACAATCATCACCGACAGGCTGAAGGAAGACCTTGGGATCGACAGGATATTCTCCAATGAATTGACATTCAAGGACGGCAAGTTAGACGACGTAATCCTGAACGTCACCTCTGACAAGGCAGCCGCTGTCAGGTCAACGATAAAAGAATGGGGCATCATGAAAGAAGACATTGTTGTCGTAGTTGACGGCGCAAACGACCTGAAGCTGTTTGCTCTTGCTGGCTATACCGTAGGGTTCTGCCCGGTTGACGTGGTGAGGGAAAAGGCGGACGTCTCGATAGACCAGCGCGACCTGAGCCTGCTCTTGAAATATTTAAAAAAAAATTTCGGAGAAGCGGCTTTGATTAACGCTGCAAGCAGGAAGCAGTGACCGACCCGTTTTTTAACTCCCGCTTTCATACAACCTTTGTTGATACAGTTAATCCCTGTCAGGATTTCTGCCGATGTCAGGCCGCGTGACGAGCTTGACGTCCTTATCCTTGAAGCGGCAAAGCAGAACCAGGCGGAAATTTGTGACGGGGATGTTCTTGTGGTAGCGCAGAAAATAGTTTCAAAGGCTGAAGGCAGGGTAGTCGACCTTGCAGGAGTAAAGCCTTCAAGAAAGGCGATCAGGATGGCAAAAGAGCACGGCAAGGACCCGCGGGTGATGGAGCTGATACTACAAGAATCAGTAGAGATACTGCGGGCGAAAAACGGCATAATCGTGTCAGAAACAAGGCACGGCTTTGTTTGCGCAAACGCCGGCATTGACCAGAGCAACGTGCAGGGCAACTTGGCGGTGCTCTTGCCCGCAGACCCCGACAGGTCTGCAAGCAAATTGCGCGACGCGATAAAAAGAAAAATAGGCTGGGACGTCGCGGTTGTCATTACAGACACTTTTGGCAGGACATTCAGGGAAGGGCAGACAAACGTTGCGATAGGGGCTGCCGGGATAAAGCCGATAAAAAGCTACATCGGATCGCGTGACATGTACGGCAGGAAATTAAAAGTGACAGAAATCGCAATTGTGGACGAGATCGCATCAGCGGCCGAGCTTGTGATGGGCAAGGCAAAAGGCGTGCCAGTGGTCATTGTGCGCGGCCTTGAATTTGAAAAATCAAAATCGTCGATAAAGGCGCTGATAAGGCCAAAAGAAAACGACCTTTTCAGATGACAGTTTTTCAACTTTCTCCAATTATTGGGTAAAAGCCCATCATTGACGTTCTAGTAAGATAATCGGGCAATCTTAAATAGGATATGGAATATTATATCAAAGTAGATCCGCCCTTGGCCAGCAAGAAAAGCGTGGTATTGGTGGACGACGATAGGGATGTTCTGAATGTATTGAAGAAGGGCTTGGAGGCAAACAACTATGAAGTTCATGCTTTTGACAGCCCCGACAAAGCGGCAGAATACATCGAATCGACACATAGCCCGCAATTGCTGATTTCTGATGTTAGGATGCCTGGTATGACTGGGTTTGAGCTGGCCCGCCGGGCTAACAGCCACGACCCGGATATGATGATCATGCTTCTTACTTCGTTTGAAATAAATTATTCCGAATTTGCAAAAATGTTCCCGTCTACTAGGATTGATGCACTAATCAAAAAGCCAATCAACATCGAGAAATTGGTTGATGCGGTCAATGCGCTTGTAGTCGGCAGCTATAGTGCTGGTAAGTAGGATGTAATACGCTTGTGAGCCCAACACGATAGAGCATTACTCTGTAACAACACATCATGTACGATAAATCTGTCCGTAACATAATACGTAGGACTCCAGTGGGGAAAGATGGGATTCAGTCGGAATCAAAACCTAGCTATTTCTGTAAGAGTTGCCACTGTCTGTTCTTCTCGCTTGCAGACGTTAGCTGGCACAAAGCCATGACGGGTCATGGTGAATTTGTCGAGAGGGCCAAGGCACAATGATCGCCAAGAATCCAAAAGTGATTTTTTTCATTTAACATAAAATAGCAAAGATGGGTATTTTGGATAAAAAAGAAAAGGGCAACGATGTCAATATCCTGCAAAGAGTCTTTGAAGATACTTTTGAAGTGCTTGGAGAAAACGCCATGCAATCAATTATCTATAAATTGAAGGTTCAGGCGGGAGTGGATTTGAACGACCCTTCGCTGACACTTGTAAAATTACATGATGCGATCGCATCACTATGCGGCGTAGCAACTGCAGAGGTATTCATGGAAGAACTTTTAGTAAAGATGGATAGAATCGCTGCCGAAGATAACCAATAAAACATCTCTGAATTGACTTGTGTGGAATAACCTTTTAGTTTGCCGGCCCGCTTATTAGTCTGGGATGACAAAACTGTGCCCAAAGTGCATGGGAACAGGATTAAACGATGCTGGTTCATACATCCCGCAAGCCCTGCCTCCAAATCAGTTTTCGCGGTGTTTCATGTGCAATGGAAAGGGATGGCTGCCAGATGATTCTGATGCAAAGTGGGAACGCGACTGAATACTATTAGTTATCGACCACTTCTGAATAGCCAGAAAAACCGGCCAAAAAGTGAACAGCACCGAACTATATCCACCAACCCAATCTGAACAACCTAAAATGAACAACCGATGATGGAACAGAACTGTAACATTAGTTCCGTTGAATCCTTGGGTGTTATCTTTGGGTGTTGATTTGTGGGTGTTGCAGGAGTCTAAGCCGTCTAAATGAGTTACCTTTTCTGATATCTCTGAAATCATTGCACCCATAAGGTCAAGGAATTTAATATTCTGCTTATTCTCTGGCTGTTGCATCATTTCAGATATTATTTTTCGATACGCATCATAACGCTCCTTTCCTTCTTTGTCTAGCCCTTGAAATAGATGACCAAATCTTGCTTTTAATTCTCTGAAGGTCATATCTTCCACTGCCTCTTCATCCGCATTGCCTGATTCTGCCTTTTTGTTTTCTTGCTTCTTTTTCGAAAAAAATCTGTCAATCATGGTTCTTGTCACCAGTTTTCTTTTGCTTCTTTTCCTCTTCTATGACCCTTTTTGCTTCGAAATCTACCCATCGCAGTATTGCTTCTTCTAACGCAATGGTGAGATTGCCTTTTTTGAAACCCTTTGTATGATAGACGGTATCTCTAAACTTTTTTTCAAGTTCGTCATTGATGTTTAGATCAAGTCTCCCCATAGGTATGGAAATGTAGAAGTAGCATATATGTATATCCCCATGACCAGTTGTAGTGTTGCCACCATATCCAGAAACTATTTATACTACGCCGTATATGGGGATATGGGGAGAACCTGATTGAACCAAACAACTGAAGCTGATTCGCAAGCAAGGATGAAGAGAGGACTGGAAATGTTCCAAAATGGCGCGACTGTAAGTGAGAACGACGACGGCTCTTTTGCGGTAGCCTCTCAGACTAGC
Source organism: Nitrososphaeraceae archaeon (assembly GCA_021325075.1). Taxonomy (GTDB): domain Archaea; phylum Thermoproteota; class Nitrososphaeria; order Nitrososphaerales; family Nitrososphaeraceae; genus Nitrososphaera. The sequence continues at coordinate 5,291 of JAJPHX010000071.1, forward strand.
ACCGGCGTATTCTATGAAGTACGGGTGATAAGTGAGCATTTCGTTTGCACCTGTCCAGATTTTGAATATAGGTGCTTCGAAACCTGCAAGCATATCGAGCTTGTAAAACTGCATGTTGGTGTACACTATATCAAGGGAGAGCCAAACCCCAAGGTATTTGCAGATGACGCGATTCCATGTGATAGCTGCGGAAGCATCAGGACTATTCGCTATGGAATGTCAGCTAACAGGCAGGTTTTCAAGTGCAAGTACTGTGCCCATAAATTCAGAGAACGGTCAGTACTTCAAAAAGTGAAATTCAATCCAGAAGTAATTACGCTGACGCTCGACCTTTACTTTTCGGGATTGTCGCTTAGAAAGATAGCCCGCAATCTGCATGATCATTTCGATATTGACATTCACTTTTCAACTATCTATACTTGGATTGAAAGGTATGTGCCAATAATCTCTGAATATGTCAATACTCTGACACCACAACTATCTGAAAAATGGCACGCTGATGAAGTGTTTATCAAAATGAGAGGCTCACCGCATCAGGGCAAATTCAAGGGGCTTGCATTTCTATGGAATGTTATGGATAGTGAGACAAGGTTCCTTCTGGCTAGCAGAGTATCAGAAGGCAGAGAGATTGTATCAGCTATCAAGGTATTTCAAGAAGCGATAAAGAACGCTCACGGTCAAATTCCAGACAAGGTTTACACTGATGCATACAAAGCGTATAGGTTTGGAATAAAAGCCGCATTTGAAGATGAAGATAAGCAGCCAGAGCATGTTGCAAAGTGCGGATTAAGAAAGCATGACAATAATAACAGAATTGAAAGAGCTAATGGAACGCTGCGTGAAAGGATAAAGATACAGCGCGGTTGGAAGAGCTACCAAACACCACTAGCAGAAGGCAAAAGAATACAGTACAATTTTGTAAAGCCACACATGGCGCTTGATGGAAAAACACCCGCGCAAAAGGCAGGTTTGCAACAGAAAGGTTGGAAAGAGCTAGTGGAAATAGCAGTGTCAAATAGACCTGAAAAACTCGAAAATAGTTAATGAGACAATAATCAACAAGTTGAATAACATGTAGGACTTTCATTAGATCGGTAATGTCTGACCACGAAATACCTCCTCCTTCGGCAGGCATGCCTAAAAGTATCAGTCATGATGGAACATCCTCTTGGGCTTCGCGTTTAGCCATTTTACAGATGGCTTTCTATGGGATGATTCTAATCGGCTTTATTTTTTGGATGCTCACCTCTATCCGTTTTGTTATGGAAAATGATCCTTATCCCAGCCATTGGCTGGTTCCAATAAGAGATGCAATTTCGCAGCCAATAGGTTCGGTTATCGGTATTACTGGAGGTTATTTACTTTTAAAGCGACAAAGGCTTGGCTTATATGTTTCAATAGCTGCCATTCCTATTATCCTATCTAACTATCGATTGAGTGTTGGCTTTCTCTCTACTATTGATTGGATAATAATACCGCCTTTTTACGATGGTTCATTCGCGAAAGACCAAGTCGATTTAATCATATCAGTATGGATAGCTATCTATGCTTCATGCGTGACAGCAATCGCAGGCTTGTTAGTGATTTGCTGGAAAATGGTAAGAAAATAGTTCAAAATTTCTTATTTTATATTGCTTGCAATCTACCACCCAAGATTCAACACCCATTTACAACACCCGTAGAATCAACAGAACTGTAACATTTAATATAACGGCGCTATAATTTTACTGCGTTTAGCAATGAGCGCTTCTCCGACCAAGTCCATAGACGTAAGAGGGCTTTACTGCCCGGAGCCCGTGTTCCGCACAAAGATGGAGATTGAAAGGCTCAAGATAGGCGACACCCTGAAGGTAGTTGCCGACGACCCGGAATCCGAAGA
>JAJPHX010000149.1 GCA_021325075.1 Nitrososphaeraceae archaeon
CCCAGTCCCGCGCCGCTGGCTACGCCACCACTTCAAACAGGGACGTCGTGGAAGTCGACATAGCGGATGCTATAAACGGCTACTTTTACACCGCTGATATGCAGCAGGCAATACACCTACTGTCAAAGGCCGCCGCGTCGTACTCTGACCCGCGCTATGAAGGCATGACCACGGAGGCAAGGCGAAAAGACATGATTGCTGCGCTATTTTCAAGCATAGTCTCTTCGCACGTAGAACATGCTGACCTAGCCGCGATGCTTGATGTTCTGTCGCGGGCAGACATGGTGGTGGGCAGGGCGGGCAGGATGAGGCAGTGGAGCCTGCTCAGGTACGTGAGCCGCATGATTGCGGCCGGCCTGTATGAAAGGTCGCGCCAGAAGGGGATAAAGTACAGCCAGTACGCGATGCCTTGGCCGGTGATGGGCCCGATATTTGCAAGGTCGCAATCTACCCGGAAGATAATGGCCGATCTTGCCCCTGCGGTCCATGTATCGAGAAGTGCCTGCGGCTCGCTTGTCCTGCCGTATTTCATACGCGTCATGATTGACGAAAAGGTCGACCCGGTGGAGTTTGCAGCCGACAATTTCGGCGACGAATCGGTTGGCGAGTCGATAGCAAAAGTGATGGAGAAGGCAAAATGAGCGAAAAGGGCGGCTGGATCAGGCTGCTGGTAAAGTACAGGGGCAAGTGCGCCGAATGCGGCAAAGAAATACCTGCTGGCGAGTACGCGCTGTGGTCAAGGGGTTCGAAGGCTATCAAGCACGTAAAGTGCGAAACAGAAGCGCCATCAACAGGGACAAAAAAGCCAGCTGTCATAGAGCTGGACTGCTTTGTCTGCGGCAAGCCCGCCGGCTGCGCGGAATGCGGCTTTGAGACCAACTGCAACAGGGCTATTGTTTCGCAGGCGTGCATCTGCAGCCGGTGCCTAGAAGGCAAGGACGCGTACCAGAACTACCAACAAGCTTTCCTCGAAAAAGCCCGCAAGGTAGCAAAAGTTAAAATTTGAATGGCTGCCAGCCTAGCTCGTGTCAAGCGAATACGAGCACAACGTGGGCAAGCTTTTAGCGGAAAAGAAGGCAAGGCTTGAAGAGATTGCAAAGGACCCTGAATTGCATGCAGACGAGATAAAGATGCTCTCTACAGAGCTTGAGACGCTCCAGTCCCTCTTTGAGAACTATAACCTTGGCATGAATGTTTTTCGCAGGGCGCAGGGCGGGCGCGCCGGCCTCAGGGAATAGTTCTGCAAATGACTAGTCACTATCATTGCATGGCATTACCGTTTCTTATGTATTTAGCATGATTCTCAACGAATTACTACCTACAGAGAGCTAATAATGAATTTATATAACGACTTACTCGCATAAATTGCACCTCTATGCACGAAGAAAAAACGAAGCGGCTGGCTGCAATGAAAAAAACCGCCGAGAATGGCGGTGGCCCTGAAAAGATTGAGGCGCAGCATTCCAAGGGCAAGCTTACCGCAAGAGAAAGGATTGCTCTCTTGCTTGACGAAGGCACTTTTGTAGAGCTGGACAAGTACGTCATGCACAAAAGCGACGACCCAGCGATCCAGAAATATTTCGGCGATGGGGCTGTCACCGGCTTTGGTACAATTTCAGGCCGGCAGGTCTTTGTGTTTTCCTACGATTTCACAGTCCTTGGCGGCTCGCTTGGGGAAATGACCGGCAAGAAAATAGCCAAGGCAATGGACCACGCATTAAAGGTCGGCTGCCCGATAATAGGCATAATAGACTCCGGAGGCGCGCGCATACAGGAAGGCGTCGCATCACTTGACGCCTACGGCGACATATTCTTTCGAAACACGATGGCTTCTGGCGTGATCCCGCAGATCACCGCAAGCATCGGCCCGTGCGCCGGCGGCGCGGTGTATTCGCCTGCGATGACTGACTTTGTGATAATGGTTGAAAACATTGGCCAGATGTTTGTCACCGGCCCCGAAGTGGTAAAGGAGGTGCTCAGTCAGGAAGTGTCATTTGAAGAGCTGGGCGGCGCACGCGCACACGCGACAAAATCCGGAGTCGCTCACTTTGTAGCCAAGAACGAGTACGAATGCTTTGACAAGATAAAGAAGCTGGTGTCGTTCCTACCGCAGAACAACGCCGAGGACCCTGCCATAGTCGAGACGGGCGACGACCCGAACAGGATTGACGCCAACCTCGTCAACATCCTGCCAGAGAACCCATACCAGCAGTACGACATGAAGGAGATTATCAAATCAATAGTAGACAATGGCGACTTTTTCGAGATACACGAATTGTTTGCAGAAAACATCATGGTCGGCTTTGCAAGGATGGCCGGGAGGACAGTCGGCATTGTAGCAAACCAGCCGATGTACTTGGCAGGTGCCCTTGACATCAACTCGTCGACAAAGACTGCCAGATTCATCAGGTTCTGTGACTCGTTCAACATCCCAATAGTGACGCTTGTAGATACACCAGGCTATTTGCCAGGCACCGATCAGGAACATAACGGAATCATCAGGCATGGAAGTAAGCTATTGTTTGCATACTGCGAAGCTACCGTTCCAAAGGTGACCTGCATCATCGGCAAGGCGTACGGCGGCGCCTACATCGCGATGGGAAGCAAGAACTTGAAGGCTGACATCAACTACGCGTGGCCGACAGCTGAAATCGCAGTGCTCGGACCCGAAGCTGCTATCACGATCATCCATCGGCGCGATCTGAAAAGCTCTGCCGACGCAGCAGCCAGGAAGAAGCAGCTTGCCAAGGAATACCGCGACAAATTCGCAAACCCGTATATAGCTGCCGAAAAAGGTACAATTGATCTCGTGATAGACCCTGCTGAAACAAGGCCGATGATAATACGGGCGCTTGACGCGCTGGCAAACAAGAAAGAGGCAAGGCCGTGGAAAAAGCACGGCAACATCAACCTGTGATGGCCATGTCGAAAAAAATAATCAGCATCTTGATTGCAAACCGGGGCGAAATAGCTCTCAGGATCATCCGGGCGTGCAGGGAGCTTGGCATAAAGTCAATAGCGATCTATTCTGACGAAGATGTCCGTGCGGTGCACGTAAAGAGGGCCGACGAGGCATACCACATCGGACCCGCGCCGCCAGCACAGAGCTACCTGAACATGACCAAGATAGTAGAGACAGCCAAAGCGGCTGGCGCAGACGCGATCCACCCCGGCTATGGGTTCCTGTCAGAGAACGAGAATTTCCCCGAGATGTGCGAAAAGAACGGCATTATATTCATCGGCCCGACGGCCAAGGCAATGGAAGTGACAGGCGACAAGATGAAGTGCAAGGCCGTCATGAAAAAGGCGCAGGTCCCTACCGTGCCTGGAAGCGACGGCATCATCGAAGACGTTGAAAAGGCAGCCGACGTTGCAAACAAGGCCGGCTATCCAGTACTGCTCAAATCGGCGTTTGGTGGTGGAGGGCGCGGCATCAGGCTTGCCAACAGCGAAAAACAGCTGCGGCAGGAATTTGAAATGGCGTCTGCAGAATCGCGCGCGGCATTTGGCAAGGCGGCGCTTTTTGTCGAAAAATACCTCCAGCGCATCAGGCACATCGAGTTCCAGCTGGTCCGCGATTCGCACGGAAACAGCAGGCACCTTTTTGAAAGGGAATGTTCAATCCAGAGGCGCCACCAGAAACTGATCGAAATGTCGCCGTCGCCGGTAGTCGACCAGAAAACAAGGGAGCGAATAGGCGAAATCGCTGTCAGGGCAGCAGAGGCGGTGGATTACCTGAACGCCGGGACGGCAGAGTTCCTGCGCGACCCGGAAGGCAATTTTTACTTTATCGAGATAAACTCCCGCCTGCAGGTGGAGCACCCAGTGACAGAGCTGGTAACCGGGCTTGACCTTGTGAAACTGCAGGTAGCCATTGCACAGGGCGAAGAGATCACATTCAAGCAGTCGGACCTGAAGATGAACGGCTGCGCAATTGAATGCAGGATCAACGCAGAGGACCCATTCTACGAGTTCGCTCCTTCAACTGGCGCGGTGCCAAGCTGCAACATCCCATATGGGCCGGGCGTAAGGGTTGACACTTATCTATATCCGGGATGCACGGTATCGGGCTACTACGACTCGCTCACGGCAAAATTGCTTGCATGGGGAAGAAACTTTGACGAGGCAAGGGTCAGGATGAGAAATGCGCTGGACGAGTTTACGATAGAAGGCATCAACACCACCATTCCGCTGTACAGGACGATAATGGACGATCCCAACTTTATCAAGGGCGACCTGTCGACAGACTATCTTGACCGCTTCAAGATATTCGACAAGATGAACGAGGACGCAAAAGAGCGGGCAAAGGAAAAGGCGTCAGCAGCTGTCGCGTCCATATTGCTCCAGTCAGAGTTTGTGAAAAAGGCCGGCGCCGCGCAAACCGCCGCCAAGTCGTCAAAATGGAAAATGAGGGGAACATCAAGCTAGCATGGAGTTCAAAGTAGGCGACATTGCGCAGCTGCTGCAGGGCGAAGTGCTCCGCACGACAGAGAACAACTCTGTCCTGGTCAAGATAGCAGGCAAGGAGCACACCGTCAGGCTGCTAAAAGCCGGCACAAACGAGTTTGAGTTCATACTTGACAACACTTTCCACCACGCAAAGATATTGCAGTCTGGCAGCGCAGAAGTAAGGCTGGTAATCGACGGCCAGCCATTGACCGTGAAAAAGCACTCAAAGCTCACAGAAGTGCTTGAAAAGGCGTCAGCTCTTGGCGGCGCAGGCGGAGGCGACCGCAACCTTATAAGCCAGATACCCGGCAGGGTAGTAAACATCTCGGCAAAGACAGGAACCGAGGTCAAGAAGGGCGACGTTATTGTCGTGCTTGAATCGATGAAGATGCAGGTGGCAGTCAAGGCCCACAAGGACGGCAACCTGAAGGAAATCAAGGTGAAGCAGGGCGCAAGCGTGGCAAGAAACGACGTCCTTGCAGTAATAGAGTAATTAAAGGGTTATTTTGTTGCATAACGAAATACAGTCAGACTAGGGGTAATTATATATGCAACAGAGTCTGATTTGGCTTTGTCTCCAGTTCAGATTCTGCTAAC
>JAJPHX010000140.1 GCA_021325075.1 Nitrososphaeraceae archaeon
AGGTCAGTCCCACCAAGGTCAACTTCATATTTTTTCCAGTCGTTGCCCAGCTTTATTTCCTGCGTGCTCAGCGCGAACTTTTCATTCTTGAAGATGCCCTTCGCCAGCTCGCCGGCCTGATTGCCCAAGCTTTTTCCTGCTACCTTGAACGTGACCTTTTCGTCGCCCTCTTCGCCCATTACCCAAAAGCGCACTTTTTTGGCACCGGTAAAGTCTAGCGCATTAGCGCCCTTGAAGGCAAGGCCTGCAAGGCCCTGCGGGCCGGGGATGTATTCTACTCTTGTGCAAAACTCGCAGTGCTGTTCGGGGTCTACAAAGTCCTCATCCACATTTAGGGAGCCAGACGCGGCATCGCCTGCCATCTCTATTGTGTTGGGATTGTCAAGGACGTTTAGGGGTAGTGCGGCTGCCTCTGCTTCCTGCACTTGGTTGCCTTGCGTTCCAGCGCGAAAGATGCTGCTGGCTGAAAACGGGCCGGCCAAGAAAACCGATCCTGCCAGCACTGAAACAAGCGAGATAACCAGGACTACAGGAATCCTCAAAGTTGATGTATTGATTCAAACTTTGTATTTATCGGTTCTTTAAAATAATGAAGATAACATTGCACACTAAAAGCTCTCATTACATCACTCTCTAGATAATTCGTACCCGTACCCAGAGATATTCGGTACCTCTTTTATATTAAATGCGTTCGTTATTACCGTGGCAGTAACTCGGCGTGATTTTTTGAAGATGATTGGCGCAGGCGCCGGCGTTTTCGTTTTTGGTAGTATGGGTGGCCTTGGCCTCCTTGGCGGCAACAAAAAAGCCGGGCTGGTGAGCGAAGTCTCTGCCCAGTCTGCCGGCTCGTGGAGTTCAGGCTCGAATACTTCAACCGTCGCCATACACGCTTCTATCCTTCCAAACGGCAAGATATTGTATATGGCCGGCTCCGGCTATCATTCCTCCCACCAGAATGGTCCTTATGAAGCAAGAGTACTCGACCTCAGTACCGGCTCCGAAGTAACGGTGTCTATGTCTGAAGACCTATTTTGCGCAGGTCAAGCACCTCTACCAAACGGCAATATCTTGCTCGCAGGTGGGACTTTGCAGTATGATATAGCAGCTGATAACTGTAATGGGAAGTGGCATGGATTAAAGTCCGCATACGAATTCAACTGGTCTTCACAGACGCTTACGAAAATCAGTTCTATGGCGCACGGAAGGTGGTACCCGACTTGCGTGACGATGCCAGACGGCAAGGTGATGGTCACGGCTGGCTACGACGAGTACGGAGACCACAACAGGCTTGTTGAAATCTACGACCCTTCAGCAAAATCGTGGACGCTCAAGCCCGCCCCAAGCGGTGGAAGCACCTATGTCGTTGGCGGCAGCGCGACTTCAACCTGCGCAGGCGCAGGCACGCAATCATACAGCGGAGCGGCTCCCAATGTTTTCCTTTACCCTAGGATGCATCTTTTGCCAAGCGGCAACCTCGTAGTTGCCGGGATGCTTGACGACATACGGCTGTGGAACCGGTCTACTGGCTCATGGTCCGCGCTTGGCACAAGCTCGCCTTCATACAGGCATTACGGCACCACTGTCCTGCTTCCCCTCAACAACACCACCTCCGAAAAGGGCAAGATCCTGATAGTCGGCGGCTCGCCTACCGCTGCAGATCCTGCTACAAGGACCGCCCAGGTGCTCGACTTTAACGCAGGCAACCCGCAGGTGAGGAACGTGGACTCGCTCACCTATGGAAGGAAGTACCTGGCGCCTGTCATACTGCCAGACGGCAAGGTAGTAGTTTTCGGCGGGGCAGGGCAGGGAACCCGCGTCGACTACCGCTACGTGCCGGAAATGTTCGACCCTGCGACAGAAACCTGGACAAGCCTTGCCCCGGCGTCTGTTCCGCGTACATATCACCAAGTGTCTGTTCTCCTGCCTGACGGCAGGGTGTGGACCGCAGGGAGCACTCCTGTAAGGAGCACTTGGGAGCTCAGAACAGAGTTCTTTAGCCCGTCTTACTACTCTGCAAGCAGACCGGCCATCTCCGGTGCGCCAACCGTTGGCGACTATGGCCAGTCGATAACCATCTCCACGTCAGACGCGTCCAGCATTACCAAGGCTACACTTGTCAAGTGCCCTGACACGACCCATCATTATGATGCCAATATGAGGCACCTTACGCTTGCAAAGAAGGACAGCACTTCGAGCAGCGTCACGGTGGAGGCGCCGCTCAACGCCAACCTTGCGCCGCCAGGCTACTACTACATCCATGTAATCAACGGCTCTGGCATACCGTCTGCTGCAAAGATAATCAAGATCCCAGGCTCTGGCACCGGCGGTGGTGGAGGGGGTGGCGGAGAAGTCTTTTACAACGTGCCTGCGCCGGGCGACGCGGTTGGCGCTATCTACACTGGTTCGAGCATAAGGTACGGCGAGGAGGCCCGGACGTCTTCAGTGCTTATCGACAAGTCGCTCAAGACTCTGACAGTGCGCCTCAGAAAGGCAGGTTCGCCCTCTGGCAACGTGACAGCCACGGTGAGAAGGTCCTCTAATGATTCGATAGTTGCTGCATTTAATGAAACAATAAGCGCCGCATCGCTTTCAACAACCTTTGCCGACAAGACATTCACGCTGACCACGGCATACACCATCAAGGCCGGAGACAGGATTCTGATAGAATACAGTGGCCCTGCCAGAGTCGAGATTGACGCTAGCTCTACAGACAAGATAAACGGCAGCAACACCCGGCGCGTCAGGTACGACGGCACAAGCTACATCGGCGGCAACACGGTCGACATTGTGGGCACGATGTCCAGCTAACATCTTAGCTACCCGCGTTGGCATTGATTTGCTCTTTTCTACACTAGAGTCTGGTGCCAAAAACTACAAGTAAACAACGCATCTCTTCTTAACTTATCAGGTCCATTCAAGATATGTGGTAAAGTGGCGCAGCAAGACTATCATCGGGCTGCTTGCTATTCTTGTGCTAGTTTGGACAAGCCTGGGATTCATGATACTTGTCACCCGGCCAGTTGATGACACAGTGGTGATCTACCCGATATTCACGTATGCGGCGTACCAACGTCACGGCTTTTACAACTATTACTGCTCAACCATCCAAAACAGTACCTGGTGCAAAAGGAATTTTCCTGAAAAATGCCAGGAGGAATGCCTTACAATACCTGTCAGGGAAAAGCTGAACGAAAGCACGGGCACAAAGTCGGACGCGTCGCAAGGCGGCCTTGAGATGCTAAGGTTTCTCGGCTATCACAACATAATAACAGATGTTGAAGTAGCCAACGATCCCGGGATACTGGCCAAATATCACAAAGTGATCGTGCTGCATAACGAGTACGCGACCAAAAGAGAATTTGATGCCATCGTAAACCACCCGGACGTCACCTACCTTTATGCAAACGCTCTTGACGTCGAAGTCTCTTTCAACGCGACAGATTCCACTATAACTTTGATCAAAGGCCATGGCTACAAGGTATTGACAGAAGCTTTGGGCTGGAGATATTCTCATGATAGCAAGGCTGAACAGGATAGGTACTGCTGGAACTGGAAGTTTGAATCGGTTCCAAACGGCCGTATCTTGAATTGCTATCCAGAGCTGCCAACTCACTATATGCCAAACATGTGGTACGCCATAAAGTATGGTTGACGCGCAAGTCCGCGAGATTACCATCCTTCAAACACGTGAAGGGCCGCCCTTCCTTTTTCGGTGACGCCAAACGAGACTCGCGGCACCTCGCGCTCGTCTCTGGTGATGCGCTCGACAATCATGCCGCACTGGACCAACCTGTTTATCACTGTGGACGCGTCCCTGTAGTTTCCGTAGCGCTTTCTGGCAAGCTTGTTCAAAGTCGCGCCTTCCGGTTCTGCCGCCATCCTGAGCACGTACATGACACTGTCAATCGTGATCCGTTTTCCACGCGCCATCTGCCTTTTGCTTGCGCTCTCTGACGCAACAGAGCTTGCCATGTAACACGGGTTGGATTCTTTTTCGTATTAAAAATTATGTAAATTACGAGTGTAATCATTATACACTTTTTATGTATTATGGTTTATTCGTCCTCTACAACCCATAATAGCAAAGAAATTATTATTTTTATAGGATATGGATAAAACTAGGACAATAATTTTTTCAGCTGTCGTTGTAGCTATTGTCATCGGTGCAACAATCTCGTTCAACTGGCTTGGGCTGAACCTCAATGCCGTCCAAGTGCCCGCAAACGAAAATTATACCAATACGACTGTGGCGTCGGTGCAGAATAATTCCGGCGCAAAAGGATACAGTGACGCGTTTACCGCTCTTCCTGATCCCAACCCGCCCGGGGTCTCTGATCCAAACCTGCGGGTTGAAAAAGTGATTGACGGGCTGGCCCAGCCCACCAGCATGGTGTTTCTGGATCACGGCAGCATGTTGATCCTGCAAAAAGATAACGGCAGGGTGCGCTTGGTTTCAAATGGCACTCTTCTGCCACAGCCGATATACGACGTGTTTGTCGAAAAGATCAGCGAACGCGGCCTGCTAGGCGTGGCTGTTGCAAATGACAGCCACGGGACAAAAACGGTGTTCCTGTACTACACAGAGCCGGATGCCATCAGCGGCGAGGTGAGAAACAGGATTTACAGATACGACAACTGGACAGGCGGCAACCTTACTGGAGGAAAGATGATCCTCGACCTGCCCGGTACTCCGGGGCCAAACCACGATGGAGGCAAGATGGTGATAGGGCCTGACGGCATGCTTTACGCGATGATTGGTGATCTCAACAGGAACGGTATGCTGCAAAACTATGAAAACGGCCCCAAGCCAGACAACACTTCCGTGCTTTTGCGAATAGACCGGAATGGAAACGCCGCAAATAACACCTTGTCAGACAGCGATCCCGCCGTCAATCTTACTCTGAGCAGGTATTACGCTTACGGCATACGCAACAGCTTTGGGCTTGCCTTTGACTCTGTAACTGGCAAGCTGTGGGACACGGAAAATGGACCTGACAAATACGACGAGATAAATGTTGTCACGCCCGGCTTTAACAGCGGGTGGGAAGACATAATCGGTCCTATAGAGCGGTCGGGCAAGAGCACCAGCGACCTTGTGCAGTTCAGGGGGTCGCACTATGACAACCCGGTATTCAGCTGGCACCAGCCCATCGGAGTCACCGACATCGAGTTTTTCAACTCAACAAAACTTGGCGAGAAATATGCAAACAACATCTTTGTCGGCGACATCAACAACGGCAACTTATACTTCTTTACAGTCAACAAGGACAGAACGGGACTTGTCCTGAATGGCACCGGGCTGCAGGACCTTGTGGCTGATAACCGTAACGAAGTGGCTTCGGTGACTTTTGGCACCGGCTTCGGCGGCATAACCGACATCGCAACCGGGCCTGATGGGTACCTCTACATACTGACATACAGTGGCAGCGTCTATCGCATTGTGCCTGCTGCCAAATAGTGTACAAATAACAAACAATGCGCATTGCTGTGGCTAAAATACAAGTGTGTACGGTTCAAAGAAATCAATTTTTGCAGTGATGTAAATAAAAGAGGAAAGGGGCTCTAGATCATGCCCTTTCTTTTCCCATAGACAGCAACCGCGGTGACTGCTGCAAAGACTGCAGCAGTGACCAGCATCGCAGCGGGGAACTCTGGAACTACTGTTGCTTCAGAGGCTCCAGAAAACGACAGCTTTAGATTGCTGTTTGCCGGCACCTGACCGATCTTTACGGTCACCGAGGTATAGTTTGCATCATTGTTGACGCTGATATCCTGCGAGGTCAGCTGCGCCTGTCTGCCCTCTATTGCCACTTTGGTGACGTTGTCAAGGAGCGACTTTGGTATCTTTGCCGTCAGCGTAGAGTCCGGGCCAAGCGCGCTGCTGATGTTGGCATTTATCTCGACCTTCTTTTGCTCTGGCTGTACTGTCAGGTCGTCGACGGTGAGCGCGGCCGGCGCATCGATCTTTACCTCATAGACGTTCTGGGTTTTTTTGCTCAGCGAATCAAGTGTGTATATCTGGTAGCCGCCGTAGTATATCTTGCCGTCAGGCGACTGGGCGATGGATATCGTGGGAACAAACGGAAAGTGTTCAAGGTTTACCTGTATTTCCTCTGTTACATGTTTTTTATCATCGCTCAACCTGACCGCGTAGATGTCACCGGTAAAGCTCCCAAAGAGATACATCCCTTTGAGCTCCGGCACGGCGTCGCCGTCATAGTAGATCAGCTGCGTCGGCGCTATGGTGTCGTAGTAGGTCCTGAGCGGCTTGATCGAGGAGTTGTTGGCTCGCTCTGGGGGCAGGTTGGGTGGCTGCATCGTCGGGAACCCATAGTTGCCTCCCTTTTGTATGACGTTTATCTCGTCATAGTGGAAGTCGCCGTTCTCGGTGACGACTCCAGTTCCGTCCTTGCCAAACGTGATCCCGTACATGTTCCTATGGCCGATGGTGTAGACAGGCGAGTTTGGATACGGGTTGTCCGCCGGTATCGTCCCGTCCTTGTTTATTCGAAGTATCTTGCCTATCACTATCGACGGGTCCTGGGCAAAGATGTGCTCTGTCGCGTCGCCAACAGTGATGTACAGCTTGTCGTCCGGACCCACCGCAAGCGCGCCTCCAGAGTGGAAACCCCTTGAAGCCGGGATGTTGTCAAGCAAAACCTTCATGTCTGTGCCGACGTTGTCCTTTTCAGTGAACCTGAGGACTCTGTTTATAACCTTGCCGCCATCGCCTTTCTGGGTGTCGACAAGCGCGGTGTAGTAGACGTAAACGTAGTGGTTGGTCTGGAAGTCGGGGTCAAGCGTAAGTCCAAGCATCCCTTGTTCCCAGCTGACGTACACGTCCTGCACGCTTGCAAAGGGTTTGTCAAGGATCTTGCCATCCGGAGTCATTATCCTGATCTCGCCCGTGTTTTTTTCGTCAAAAAACAGCCTGCCGTCCGGAGCAAACTTCATGCTCGTGACCATAGTGCTGCCGGTGCCGCTGTTCTTGCCAAGCGCGTCATCCGTGTTGCCGTCAAACTTCCAGTTGCCTACAAGACCGCCTGAAACATCCGACAGGCTGTCAAGCTGCTTCACTTCCTGATCGTCAAGAGTCTTGTTGTACATGCGCATCTCGTCTATCATGCCTGACCACCTGTTGCATGACGCGCAGTACGCAGCTGACCCTATCCTCATCGGGACGCCGGGGTCTGCGGTGTAGTTGCCCGTGAATTGGGTCTCGCCTACGAGCTTGCCGTCCTCGTACACCTTTACTTTGGAGCCGTCAAACGTGCCAACAATGTGGATGAACCTGTCTGTTGGCATGGTGATGTCTGCCGGCGAAAACAGCGTGCCATTAGTGTTGAAAACGCCAAAGCGCATGGTTGCGACCGGGGCGCCGCTGGTGCCGCTGGTGCCAAAAGTGTCAAACTGCCATCCCGCCGTCTGCTGCTTGTTGCTGTGGGAGACAATGTGGCCGTAAGGCTCCACCTCCGCGCTCTTGACCCAGAACGACACGGAAAATTGCTTTGGATTGACGTCGGGGACATTCATCATTTCTATCGACTCTCTGTACTCTCCACGCATCTCTAGGGCTTTGCCGTCCTTTCCATCAACAAACAGGGTTTGGTTATTTGTGACTGGGTGAACGAGTGTGGAATTGCCATTCACTATATCCCCCTGGAGGTCACCGAGCAAAAGGTCGCAATGCATCACTTCACCATAATACTGGCATCCAAAAGGCTGCGTTGTGGTGGGCTCTTGGCCAAAAGCCCGGACAGCTGGCGACAAGACTATCAAGGTGGCAGCTAGTGCCATGGCGATGAGACTGTAATTCACGGTAATGAGATTATGAAAAATTATTTAACGGTTAAGATGGCATGTGTCACTCTTTCGGCATAATAACCATCTTCTTAGGCAAGGGACACATGCAAATCTTGCATAAGATTCTTCATACGGCAATTTCTTTTATCAGGGCAAGCATCGTCGCGGCCACGTTTTCGCCATAGGGGTTGCGGTCTATTTTGGCGGCCAACATCGTTTCTACGACCTCGCTTAGAGGGTCGCGCCGATAAAGCGGGAACAGAACGTTTGCCTTCAACAGCAACGTCTCCCAGCGCTCGGAAACGTGCCTGAGCGTGATGCACGGGCGCTTTAGGACGATAGCTTCTTCCTGCACGCCGCCCGAATCGGTCACGACGAGCTGGCAGTGTTTCAACAGATAGAGAAATTCGAGGTAGCCGGCAGGTTCTATGGCAATGACGTTTGCAGGCAGGCTGATTCCGTACTTTGCAAGGCTGTTCTTTGTCCTTGGGTGTATTGGGAACACTATCTTGTGCGTTATGCCGGCCAGATGTTTCATCAGCATTTCAAGTCTTGCCGGCTCGTCGACATTTTCCTGCCTGTGCATCGTGAGCAAAAGGTAGTCGCTTGGAAGGTCCCGCCTGCCATGCTCTTCAGCGATCCTTGACAGGCGCCTGCAGACATCTACAACAAGGTTGCCTGTTACAAACACGTTGTCCTCAATCTGCTCGTACTTCAAGAATGTCTTTGCAAGCTCTGTCGGGGGGAACAAATAGTCAGACTTTGAGTCTATCTGAATCCTCGCTCTCTCTTCAGGCACGTTCAGGTCAAAGCAGCGAAGGCCCGCCTCGATGTGCACAAGGGTGCTTCCCACCTCTTTTGCCGCAAGCGCGCCGGCAAGGGTCGAATTGGTATCGCCATAGACTAGGACATATGGCGGCTTGATCTGGTGCAGGAGCTCTAGCATCTTTTCCTTTAGCCTGTTGACGTCTGACGTGTCGCAGCGAAGATCGTAATCCGGCTTTATCTGGAGCTCGTCAAAAAAGATATTCTTCATGTTGTCAGAGTAGTGCTGGCCGGTGTAGAGCAGCGCATGGCCCTGCCCTCCAAGCAACTGCACAAGCTCTGACAGCTTGATTATCTCCGGTCTTGTCCCGGCGATTGTAACAATGTCGACGTTTTTCTCTACTTGCATTTTTGCTCTATCCTATACACACATCATATTTCTGCAGTACCGAGTCAGGATGCATCTGCCACTATCTTTTCCACTCTTGTTTCCTTCAGGAACCCGTGCGTCGTCTTTGTGTTGGCCCATGACTTGATTCTAAACGCCTTCATGAATGCCACGAACCAGTAGTGCGAAAAGGGCGTCAGCGCAGGAAGTTGCGCCGCATAGGCAAACCCTCTCTTTCCATATTGCCTGACAAGCACCGCCGACTGGAGCGAGAACAAGACGCCTGTAAGTATCAACCAGATGTTGAACGGGACGTAGGTGTACGTGTACGGGTAGTAGTCAAATATCAAAAAGTGCAGGGCCGAGTACGCCGGGATGAGGAGCATGATGAGGCCTGTTATCGCGGCGACAGGGTTGAGCCAGTAAATGGTGCCCAAGACGTCCGACCTTTCAGACACTCTGGTGCCTAGCAGCTCGAGGAATCCTCTGCCCCACCTTGCGCGCTGCCTGAGCATGAACTCTAGTGTGGGCGGCTTTTCGTCGTAGTTTATAGAGTACGGTGCAAAGGCTATCCTGTAGCCGTTTCTGAGAAGCCGGAAGGAAAGCTCGTAGTCATCCACTAGGTGGTTTGCAAACATGCCGACCTTTGCCAGTATGTCTTTTCTGACGATGTAGCCGGTGCCTCCAAGCGGGGTTCTCTTGCCAAAGAAGCTCCTTATGCTCATGAAGGGAGTCGACCAGAGGTCGCCTTCAAGTGAAAGCATCCTTGTTACAAAGTTAAAGTTCCTGTTGCTTGAAATGTATCTCCCCTGCACCGCCGCATAGTTTTCGTCAAAGAGCGGCAGCGCATTTTCAAGAAAGTCATGCGTCAAGAGCCCGTCGCTGTCAAGAACCAGTATATAGTTGCCCTTCGACCTTTCAACGCCATAGTTAAGCGCAATGCCTTTGCCCGACTCTTTTGTGTTAAGCGCAAAGACCTTCACTCTCGGGTCTTCCACCTGTGCTTCGTCGCACGTCCTGTCGGCGCAGTTGTGGCAGACCACTATTATTTCGATGTTCTGGTAGGTCTGCTGCAGGCAGTTGAGCACCGTTCTTTTTATCACGCTTTCCTCGTTTCTTGCCGGGATTATTATGCTGCAGGTCTCGCTCTGGGTACGGAATCTTTCTGAGGCTTTTTTCTTCATGGCCAGTTGGTATTTTCTCACCTTGCCGTACGTGGCCAGGTACGTCAGGAATACAAAGATCAGCATGCACACATACATCAGGTTGAATCCAAGAATCGGCATTGTAACGTAAGTCAGGTCAACATTCGTGTCCACGAGGACTTCAACGCCGTATATCCACGGGTACACAGTCGAAGTAAGTACAAGGGCCCAAAGTGCAACTATTACAAAAAAGAATGCAATCCAACCCTTATCAGCCATTGCTCACACCTGCCACTCTCAATGCAATCATTATGCTGCCTATTTCAGTAGGGGTTTTAGGGTATTAATGAGTTCAGAAAGAAAAATCCGCAAATTTCTATACTAGCTGGGAAGGAATAATCACTAAATAGCATGTGTGAGCATTAGCGGAAAAACGGAGAAAGGCAGGCTTTACCTGCCAAAAAGGTTCTGAATGTAATGCGGGATCTCTGAAAACGCGTTAGCTATCTGGGTCAGAATATCTGGCGCCGGCTTGATGTCGTATTCCTTGTAGGCGGTAGCAAGGTTGCCATTTGCGTCTCCGGCGGTAACCTCGACGACCCTAGACGGGGAGTGGATGTCTATCAGCGCCTTGTAAACATCGTTTTTGTCACGGAACAGGCCCACCGTCGTCAACTGGCCGTCCTGGACAAATTTGACCTGCCTTACCTGAATGCTCGACTCGTCAGTTATCTTTACCTGAAACACGTTCTTGCCTTCATCCAGTTGTGTGGTCAGGATCTCTATTTTTGGAGGTTGGCGGTCATTTTCTGCCACCTTTGTTTCCTGGCTTGGATTGTTGCTCGGCGAAGGTGGGGGAAGAGGGATCGACTGGGCGCTTGCGTAGCTTATTGCCGCAAGCGGCATTATTGCCACCAGTAGGAAGAGGATTGCGACTGTTGTCTTCAATGAAACAGAACTGATGTTAAGAAATTTAAGAGTAGTCGCAGTATGTCTAACGTGAAGTGAAGCAGTATTTTCTTAGAGAAGAATATATGCTGCGATGCGTTTGCGCGCAAGATAAATCATCTACTATATTATGACAGAGGCTGTTTTGATATCAGATAAATAATCGACCGGTGCAGTGCTTTCGATGAACATTCTGGCAATTGGTGCCCATCCGGACGACATCGAGCTCGGCTGCGGCGGCCTGCTGCTAAAGGCTTCGCGGCAGAACCACAACGTGTTCATGTACACTCTGACAAGGGGCGCGGCTTCTGGCGACCCACAGCAGAGGACCAAAGAGCTCATGCAATCTGCAAAATTCATTGGCGCCAAGAAGCTGTGGATCGACAACTTTGAAGACACAAAGCTCTCGCTCAGCAGCGAGCTTATCAACCACATCGAGTTCTTCATCAACAAGTCCGATCCAGACATTGTTATCACACATTCGCTTGGCGACACGCACCACGATCACCGGGCGATAGCCGCTTCGACAATAGAAGCTGGAAGGTTCATCCCGAGCATCCTGTCGTACGAAATTCCTGTGACAAAGGACTTCAAGCCGCAGGTCTACTACGACATCTCTGACGTCATGGACGACAAGATAGAGCTCATCAACATCTTTTGGTCACAGAGGACCAAGATGTTTCTCCGGTCAAACGCGATAAAGGGGCTCGCGGAATACCGCGCGCTCCAGAGCAGGCTAAACACCTCGGTGACCTGTGTCGAAGCGTTTGAGGTGCAAAAGTTATGCTTTGGCAAAGAGTTCAAGCTGCTAAAGGTTCCGCAGGAGAACATACCGCGGATGGCGTCTGACCAGATGCCAAAAGAAGTAATAGAGTCGGCGATAGCCTAGGCCACCGAAGTCTTTTTGTTTTCCTGTCCCGCCATCAAGAATAGCTCGTCGGTTTTTACCTTTTCCTTTATCGATTTCGCCGGCACGCCTGCCACGATGTCGCCATCAGGCACGTTGTGGATGACCGACGCCCCCGAAGCGACGATGACGTTGTTGCCTATCTTTATCTTGTTTTTTAGCGTGGAATTCAAGCCCGTCCAACACATATTGCCCAAGGTTGTACTTCCACCAATGATCGTTCCAGCAGTAAGCTCGCAATTTTTGCCCACTATTACGTTATGAGCGATGTGCACCAGCGCGTCCAACTTTGTACCGTCGCCGATGACCGTGTCAGAAAGCGAGCCGCGGGCGACAGAGCAGTTGGCATATATCTCGACGTTGTTGCCTATTCTTACATAGCCATTGTGCGGGAACTTTTCAAGCTCGCCAGTAGCATGGCGCTCAAACGCAAAACCGTCAGAGCCAATCGACGCTCCGGATTGTATGAGGCAGTTTTTCCCAATGACGCAGTTTTGCACAAGCGACACCCTGTCATAGATGACTGTATTGTCGCCAATAGTGCAGTTGGCTCCGATGACGACATAGTCGCCGATGTAGCAGTTTCCACCTATCTTGGATTCTTCTGAAATTACCGCCCTTTCCGAAACACCGACGAGTCTGCCCTTACCCTGCATTTCCTTCACTATCCTGATAAATGCAAGCCGCGGGTTGTCGGTGAATATCAGCAATTGCCTGCCGCGCGGATGCACTAAGCCTTGGATTTCGCTCTTGCAGAGGATGACTCCTGCCTTTGATTTTGAAATGTAGGACGCGCCTTTTTCGCCGGCATACCAGCAAAATGCAAGATCGTTTTCCGTAGCTTCGGTTATTGAAGAGGCACCTTTTACTCTCCCGTCATTGCCTTCAGAATGGAACTCCACTCCAAGTCTGGTAAGCACCGATCTTATTTCCCACTCTATGCGCTACTACACCTCACGTTCTGATGTATTCGCGGGAATTTGATATTAAAGAATTAAGAAGGATGCCTAGCGAACAATGATGTTTGTGCAAGTCAGCGTCTAATTTTTGCAAGCCCATAAATCCGATAAGTGAATCGGAGATCTGGTACAGAATGGCAGGAAGATAAAAGAGAAACTGGACTGATCTTTTCCTTTCTATTGTCCACCAAAAACTAAAGATGTGTTGCTCATGTTGCAGGAGTATGTTCTTATGTAAGAATTCTGTTGAAAAAACAATCTTGCTCAACAAGCTGAGGGACTCCCTACAGCCCACGATGACCAGACTCGGAACTAGCTTTGCCTCCACCGGCCTGTCCGCAAACTTTTGGACCGGCATCGGGCTGGCAATCTCTATAGCGGCAGGAATCGTATACGCTTCAGCAAACTTTGGCATAGAGCCATACTATGCGGCTGTAGCTGGCGGCGTGCTCCTTTTGATCTCCGGCTTTTTCGACATTATTGACGGCAGCGTTGCGCGCGTGACAAAAAAGACTTCAAAAAAAGGAGCGTTCCTTGACTCGTCGTTTGACAAAATATCCGAAGTGGTTATTTTTGCCGGCATCGCCTTTGGCAACCTTGCAAACCCGTTCTGGTGCATAATTGGACTTGGTATGTCGCTTCTTGTCAGCTACACAAGAGCAAGGGCAGAATCACTTGGAGTAGAGTTGAAAGGCATAGGGATCGGCGAGCGCGCAGAGCGCATGTTGATACTGGCAATAATTGGCATGATTCCACTGGATATTACCGGGCGCTCAGGAGTGGAATGGGCTGTGATAATAGTGTCTATAGTAGCGGGGATAACGCTAATCCAGAGGATAGCGGCGACTTCAAAAAAGTTGTCGTCTACCTGAGCTTGCCCGCAGTGCGCCTGTCAGACTCTGACCTTACTTTAACGACGCCTCTGTGAACCGCACAGGATACGCAATAGAACTTTACATCAGTCGACTGCGGTATGTATGCTCCCTGCGCCCTAAGCTCCTTGGCAAGAGCCGGCTCGACAAACGTTATTCTTCCGGTGACCTTCTTGGCCTTGTCTCTTGGGACCAGCGATCCGCACTGGCTGCAATGCACTGTACCCGAGCTGCCCTTGCCGCCCTTGGATCGTCCCCTGCTTGCTCTCTTCTTCGGCATAGCTCGATTAGGTCGGTTGCCATCCTTTAAATCTTGTGCTTCATTTTTTAATGAAAATACGGGTAGGTTGTCAGGAAAAATTGCTCACAAAGCTTATAGCTTTGTCGCGCCAGCTACTCAAATAGAAAGGGCAGGCCAGCCTGCTGACCGCCATCCCAAAACAGGTTGCAGGCTGCGCCAGATACCCTTTTTCGTTATGTTCTTATTTGAAGAAGCATACAGATAGACAACCTTGAGAATAGGCATTGCCTCGCATGTCGTCCTTGACACCATCAAGGGTGCAGATGGCAAAGTATCTGAAAGCATGGGCGGGCCGCCGTGCTATTGCGGATTAACCAGCAAGCGGTTCGGATTTGACGTGAGCCTTGCAACTAGGATAGGCAAGGATTTTCCGGCGCAGATGCATCAAAAACTGCGCGACAGCGATCTCATTGTCAGCGATAGGCAGGTGGCTGCCGCGCCCACAACAAGGTTCAGCCTTGTCTCTCAAGGGGATTCGCGGAGGCTGGCGCTGAATTCAAAGTGCGACCCGCTGACTCTAGACGACATAAAGGACATGAAAGTTGACTGCTGGCTGGCAAGCCCTGTCATTGACGAAGTACCTGCCAACGTCCTTGCCGCAATTATGCAAAACAAGGGCAAGAAAAATTTTGTAATGCTTGACCCGCAGGGGTACATGCGCGTAGTTGACGATAGCGGTAATGTAACTGTAAAAGAAACTCTTGACCTCGATCTGTCAGGCATCACTGCGATCAAGGTGGACTCGCAGGAGCTCGCCGCGCTTGCTGGCGGCCTGCAGGGAGTTGAAGGCATGCAGCACCTGCAATCAAAGGGGATCGAGTTTGTCGTTTCCACCGAGCACAGGGTTGTCCACCTGCTGCACAAAAAGATGCACTACTGGATCAAGCTGCGCGACATTGACACGCCAGACTCGACAGGCGCCGGCGACATCCTGAGCGCTGCGTTTTGCTGCGCTTATCTGAAGGAAAAAGACCCGATCTGGGCGATATGCTTTGGCGCCGGTGCCCTAAGGGCCGCCCTTGAAACAAAGCAGGTCGGCCTTGCCAAGGTGCCGTTGATGTCAAAGATAGAGCAGAGTGCTTCTTACTTTTACAACACGATAGGGTTCCAGCAGCTCTCTTAGCTTTAAATCTCACTACAGGAATCAGGTAGTAATAGCAATGAAAGTGGCGCTATCAGGCGTCGATTC
>JAJPHX010000110.1 GCA_021325075.1 Nitrososphaeraceae archaeon
ATAAAACCATCCTTTTGGCAAGAAAATCAATAACAATTTAAAGCCGATGATGCGCAATGATCTTTAAATGAAGAAGGTAGAGGCCATCATCAGATCTGAAAGGATGCCTGTAGTGAAAGAAAAGCTAAGGCAGATGGGAATTGGCGGTATGACGATTTCTACAGTATCTGGCTGGAGCAAGCAACGCGAGCTTCACCTGCAGTGGAGGGGGCAGCCCGTGGCGTACGACCTGCTGCCAAGGGTCAAGTTTGAGATAATCGTCCCTGACGAGCAGGTAGACAAGACGGTGCAGACTGTCATTGAATCTGCGAGGACCGGCGAGCACGGCGACGGCGTAGTATTCGTGTCAACCATTGACCAAGCATACAACATCGCTACGCTTGACAAGGGCGAAAAAGTAATCGTTTGAAAATGTACAAGAAACTGTCGCATCTGGCAATGGCAGCGACATTTCTTGCTATTATTATTCTTAATTTTGTTCCTGCTTTTGCCGCAAAGTACTATGCAGATCAAACTAACTTTACCGAGACCTTTGTGCCTACAGCGAATTACAGCTGGAACCAGTACTCGATAGACGTTTGCATATACAAGGAAGGCAGTGTGCCAAACTCGTATTACGTATGGACAAAGCTTGCGGTCCAGAGCTGGCGCCAGGCGCTTCGAGAGTACACTGGCAACCAAGAGGCATGGAACATCACTGCCCGCTATGCCAAGTCGCTGGCTGCGCTTGAATCGTGCGATGTCAAGGTCTACATCTTTAGTACTTACAAGGAATTTGAAGGCTACCCCACCCAGACAGGCGCGTACACTTCGGTAAAGTATAACGATAACATCGACAAGATGGACGTGCGGGTCTATCTATCCCCGCTTGTTCTGCACGGGGATGGCAAGACTGAGCTCAATCTGCCCTCCTATGCTTTTAGAAATTCGGCAGTGCATGAAATCGGGCACGTGCTTGGCCTGAGCCACATGCAGTCGACAAAAGGATACTTGATGTCGCCCCAGTTTGACTTTTGGGAAGAAAAGGATCAGTTGCCAATCACCACTTTGGAACTGAGCGCGCTGGTCAGGATATATGGGACTGACGGCTTTAGTTAAAGCACTAGGCGACCAGCAGCCTTTCTTCTATCCTGTAGAGTGCAGAGTTGACGTAGTCGTTGGTTATAAGGGAGGGTATCTTTAGCTGCTGGCTTTTTGGCAGCATTGAATTTATCGAATAGAGGATCTCGATTTTCCTGTTGATGTCAGGCTCATTTTTGCATTCTTCTATCAATGCAGTCACGCTTTCGATATGGTCCATTTCCGTGCAGTGATTGAATATTTGTACTGGCTTATAACGAGTGTAGAGGTTGTACCAGTGTAAAGGGTACCTAACAATTCTTTATATCCAATCACCACCTTGCCGCACAATCTCTATATAGGAACTAGCAGCAAATCCATTAAGTGAATTTTGAGAGCTATCTGCGAGCCGGCAAGATAGCATCAGAGGTGAGGGAGAATGCGCGCAGGAAGTACCATGTAGGCTCAACCCTGCTTGAAATTTGCGAGTCAGTCGAAGCGCAGATCCGCAGCATGGACGCCGAGCCGGCATTCCCTGTCAACACGAGCTTGAACGACATCGCCGCCCATTATACGGCGGAGCCAAATGACACTACCGTGGTAAAGGAAGGCGACGTGCTCAAGATAGACATTGGTGTGCACATCGACGGCTACATCGCAGACACTGCAGTCACCGTCTGCTACGACCCAAAATATGAAGTGCTCGTTAGGGCTGCCGAAGCGGCACTTGGCGAGGCCGTGCGAATGGCAAGGGCTAACATAAAGGCCGGCGACATTGGCAGGGTGATAGAATCCACGATAACAAAGATGGGATTCAGGCCCATCCAGAACCTGAGCGGCCATTCGCTCCAGCAGTATACGATCCACGCCGGCAAGTCCATACCCAACATCTGGACTAGAGGTTCTTCATTTGCGCTCCTTCCAAACGAGGCTTATGCCATTGAGCCGTTCGTAACTACAAAGGACGGGCAGGGAGTGGTGTACGAAGGAAAGACCAGAAATATCTTTGGCATAACTTCCCGCAAGCCCCTCAAGGACAAGGAGGCAGATGACCTCTTGGAAGTCATCTGGAACAGATACAAAAGCCTGCCTTTTGCGATGCGGTGGCTCACAGACAAGTACGAAGAAAAAGAGGTACGCCGATTGATGGACGTCCTGACAAAGAAAAAGAACGTGCACGCATACCCGATACTTGTTGAAGGGCACGGCAAAATAGTGGTCCAGGCGGAGCACACGCTTATCCCGTCAGAATCAGGCGTGAACGTCATCACGCTTTAGGACTTGTTGCTTTCAGGCGGGTACTCGCCGTAAACTGCCGTGACAAGCGTGTTTGAAGAAGAGCATTTCTTGCACTGCACGCCTGCTCCAAAAACATAGTCGCCGTCTTCAAAGCGCCTCTTTGTTTTCTCGCCGCACGACTTGCAGGTTTCCTCCGTATATATCTCTGGCGCGACTTCCTTTTTCTTTCCAAACAGCATGCTACTGCCCCACCCCAAGCGTGTTGCCCACTCCTATTATCAGAACTGACTCCCCTTCGGACGTCCTATCTTCAATTACAGAATACACGGTGTTTGTCACTTTCTCAAACGAATCTGCAATCTCCTTCCGCATTATCGTGATTGCGTCTTGTACTGACTGCTTTACAATGACTGCGTACACTGGAATGTCAAACTTGGTGGCAACATCTTCTATCTGGTATTTTTCAACGCCGATGCCGCCTATGGCTGCGCCGATCCCTTCTGCAACAGAACCTGTCTTTTCACCTTCAAGCTTTAGCGCGGCGTCTATCATTATCAGCGCGTCGAGCTTTATTCCAAGATCTCCGATTAGCCGGTGTATCGCTTCGCCGGGCCTACCGACAGTCCCTGCAGGACCCTCGGCTTTGAGCAGGTAGAGCTTTCTGCCCTTGTATTCATCTTCGCTGTAAACGGTTTCTCTTGCAGCGAGTTTTTTCTCTTTTCCAAGCATCATGCTGCCAACGATCATTGGGCCGATCCCGTCGCCTATTGGCTGGCCTTTCTTGAAGGCACCTATCGCCTTTTGCAGGGCCTCTGCCTCTTCAAGCAATAGGGGCATCACCATCTGGAGCTGGACAAGCACGAACATGCTGGTCGTGCGCTTGCCCATCAGGTAAAAGTGCCTGACTACTTTGTAGATCAGGTTGAGCGCGGTTGCCGCCTCCAAGATGTTCTCCACTCTTGTCACTTCCTGATCGCTTGCGCCTGTGCACATTTTCTTGACTTCGGCGCGCAGCCGCTCGTCCCTTGTCCTCATTATGTGATCAAGCTTGCTAACAATGCCGCTTGGGTCAAGGTCTACCGGCATTATTGTGAAGTATTCCAGAAACCTGTCCACTCCGGGAGCGGGATCGCCCGGCGACGATGATTTTATCGCAGTTTTGACGTAGTCGATTGCCTCTTTTCTTGCGTCTTCCCTCATGGTCTTTAGCTTGACAAGCGACTTTGAGATCTCGCCTAAAATGACCCGTGACTGGAATTTTTGCGCATACATCATGAAGAACGGGATTATTGCAATCGAGACTATGTAAAACCACACCATGGGGTTGCTTGGATCAAATTCCGATGAATTGCCACCGCCAAGC
>JAJPHX010000088.1 GCA_021325075.1 Nitrososphaeraceae archaeon
GAAGGAGGCAAGGTGTCTGCGATTTTCGTTTACCCTACGAAAGCCCTGTCACGCGACCAGCTGCCAAAGATAAAAGAGCTGGCAGAGCCCCTTGGTACAAGGGTGGCGCTCCTTGACGGCGACACTGACGATAAAGAGCGCGCGGCCATAATGGCGTCGCCACCCGATATCGTTGTCACAAACTTTGACGTGCTGCACTACCACATGATGCACAGGACGAAATTCTCCGGAATCATCAAAGACGCCAAGTTTTTGGTGGTTGATGAGGCACACGTCTACACTGGAGTCTTTGGCGCCAACGTGCACCATATCATCGCAAGGCTCGAAAGAATTGCAGGCAATAAACTGCAGATAGTAGCTGCGTCGGCTACACTGCCAAATGCTGCTGAATTCTGCCAAACGCTCTTTGGAAGGCAGATGCAGGTGGTGCAGGGCAACGGGAGGCGGGGCAGGATAAACCTTGCAATACTGTTTCCGTCACTGAGATCCTATAGGTCGCTTACCCTTGACCTTCTCCGGCAGACCACAAAGAGAAAGCACAGGACAATAGCGTTTGCAAGCTCGCACCTAGGGTCTGAGCTGATGGCCTTTTACGCGGCTCGGCAGGGAGTCAGCATAAGGGTTCACCGCGCCGGCCTGTCGCCGGCCGCAAGAAAAGAGGTGGAGCAGCAGTTCAAGACGGGCCAATTGTCGGCAATTTCCGCGACTCCTACGCTTGAGCTCGGGATAGACATCGGCGACGTCGACGCGGTGATATCAAACATTGTGCCTGTCAACCGGCTGACGCAAAGAGTCGGCCGCGCAGCGCGCCGCGGCCAGCAGGGGTACGCCTTCCTCGCGCTTGGCAACGACCCGATAAGCCAGTACTACAAGCAGCACCCAGACGACTATCTTGCAGATCACGAATATGCCTACACCGACCCTGCAAACCCGTTCGTGCAAGAGTACCAGGTGCTTGCGATGGCATGCGACAGACCGCTTTCAATGTCGGAGAGCAAGTCCGTGTGGGAGACAGTTCAAAAGCTAGTCTCGAAAGGACTTCTCAAGGTGGTCAGGGAGAGGTTTATGCCGGACCTGAAGGAGGCGATGAAGGTGCTTGGTGCCTACAGCATCAGGGGCATTGGAAGTAGAGTTGACATCAAGTTCAACAACAAGATAGTGGGCGATAGATCATTGCCGCAGGCGCTTGAAGAGCTGCACCAGAACGCGATATACTTCCTTGCAGGCCGTCGGTACCGAGTGCAGGAATTTCATTTTGAGAAAAACAGCCAGCCGTACGCCGTGCTTGCGCCGATACCTTCCGATTATCCATACTATACAAAGGCGCTCACCGACGAGTGGCCTTCCATACTTGAAACGTACGAGCGAAAGACGGTCTTTGGGATTGAAGTCGCGTATTGCGCGCTCAAGATCCAGAAAAAAGTGCTTGGCTACGCCAACATAGAGATTGGGCAGGAAGTCACGCAGGGCAAAAAGGTGATGCTGGACAAGCCGCTCGAATACGAGTTCGTGACAAAGGGCTTTGTGTTCAGGGCGCCCCGACCGTCTGATATATTGCAAAAGGTTGATGACGAGCAGTACGTGGAAATGAGCGGCTTCCACGCGTCAGAGCACGTCATAATCGAAGGGAGCGCCATGATAACCGGCGGCGCGTCACAGGATCTGGGCGGCATTTCGCTTGGCTCCTCCGGCCTGATATTTGTCTACGACGGGAGCGTCGGGGGAAACGGCGCAAGCAAGGCGCTCTACGACAGGCTGGACAAGGCATTTGGCAGGGCTCTCCGGATACTGTCAGAGTGTCCTTGTCAGAGCGAAAGCGGGTGCCCGCGGTGTACGTATTCCTACCGGTGCGGCAACAACAACGAATATCTTCACAAGCGCGCGGCTATTGCAGTTATGAGCAGAACAGTTGAGGGTGAGCGCACCGAGGTAGGCGAAAACATTGCCGGCGATAGGGCGCTCGTATAACCGGTAGTATTTTCTGTAGAGCTATAAGCCTATCGCTTAATTCCCTCAATTACGCCTATTGTTTTTGACTGTGGATAATGTGTTTGAACATATTGTAACCCCGATTTTTCTAGCAATCCTGCATATTCCTTTTCTGTTCTTTCTCTTCCAGTAAGGGCGCACATCATATGTATGTCGAATAGTTTCGAGAAATGAGGAACTTCCGGACCTGTTACCACATGCTCAACGATAAGAATTCGCCCATTAGCAGGAGATGCTTTTTGAATGTTTGATAAAATCTTGACACATTCTTCATCACTCCAATCATGCAGAATCATTTTCATAATATATGCATCTGCGCTTGGAATCTCTTGAAACATATTACCAGCAAGATATTTGCAGCGATCTGCCATTTTCATCTTTTCTGCCCATAACAACTCTTTATCCTTGATAGTAGATTCCAATTCCAGCACAGTGCCTTGAAGCTGCGGATGTTCATGAAGGATATTGCAAATAAGGTGTCCATGGCCTCCACCAATATCACATAAGCTTCGGATATTTGAAAAGTCGTAGCTCTTGAGAGCTTCAAGTACCAATTTGGTATGTGTGGCAGAGTAACTGCTCATAGCATAGTTGAATACTTCAGCGTAAGCAGGGTTCTGTGGGATATAATCAAATATCCTGAGACCAAACTCGCGCATAAAACCATCTTGTTTTCCATCTTTAACCATGTCAGCCAGATGCTTCCAAATGGCATAGTGCTCTGGACCTTCCTCAAGCAAAATCACTCCTCTTAATGTTTGTGGATGGTCCTTGCGAACTAATTCTCCTAAAGGCGTGATTGAAAAACTCTGACCCTCTTTTTCATTTAAAAATCCAATAGAGGCAAGAGCTCTTAAGAGTCGATAAGATAATGAAGCATCAAGACCCAATTCTTTAGCAATTTCAGAAGCAGGCTTTGGAATTGTGCCTATTGATTCGAATAATCCTAATTTTACACCCGTGTATAAGATTTGGCTTCTCCATCTGCCAAGTATCGTATCAACAACTTTTTCATAGTTGGACATGAGCTGAGCACGTATTTGTAGATATTAAGACGTTCGCCTTTTGGAGGATAAGGTTTAAGAGTAGTTCTGGGTGCTTTTTAATAAAATTGGAAGAAGCCGTCACTGCTACGCGAGCCAAGTGGCAGTCGCTTGAGCACAAGGGCGTTGCGTTCCCGCCAGAGTATCAGCCAAGGGGAATTGTTGTCACCATCAAGGGCGAAAAGCTGGCACTCAGCCGCGACCAAGAAGAGCTCATCTACGCGTGGGCAAAGAAAAAGGACACTCATTATGTCCAGGATCCTGTGTTTCAGGCAAATTTTATGGGCGACTTGAAGCGGCTATTGCCTGAAAAATTCAAGAATATCACGATAAACGACATCGACTTTTCAGCCGCCTACAAGCTGGCAGACGAAGAAAAGCGGATGAAAGAGAGTGACAAAGAGCGTTACAAGA
>JAJPHX010000167.1 GCA_021325075.1 Nitrososphaeraceae archaeon
ACGCCAACGGCAACGTGAGAGTCAGTACGCAATAAAACAAGTCAACGAAAAGCGATGAAAAGAGAGGCAAGCGCAGGAAATAGTGCGGCAAAAGACTGCAAATGAGGGAATGAGAACGATAAAAATGCTAATGTCTGACCGATAGAGGGCATGAATCGACGGTGCCGTCATGGGATGGCACGCTGTTGATTGTTGCAACCGTGCCGCTCTAATAGAATGCTGTGGACAGGTACACGCGAGCTTTCAGTCGTGCTGCTGATAGCAGAGACGTAAACTACTCGAAAAGACAAGAAAAGAGAGATGAGCTGGCCCGCAATGACGTGTATTGGGCGGGCCAGTCTTACATCCTCGTCAAAATTTTAGTTAGTGGCTGTGCCCGCAACCGCAGCCGCCCATGTCATGGCCGTGTCCGTGCGATGATGAAGAGCACGAGGGGCACCTGCTTGCGCCGTTTTCAGACATGAACATGATGCCACACGAGGCACATTTTGTCTTTTGAATTCCTTGCATGAATCGCAAGCGGCACTCGTTGATATATTAAGGCACTGCCACTCAATAAAAAGAAAAAAGATGGGCTAAAAATCAGTTAGCCCAGTTTGCTTGGTCCAGAATGTTTGAGGCGACGTGCAGCCAGTCTGGAGCAGAGTACACGTAGTTCACTTCATCGGTGGCCTTCTGGAAGTCGCTCTCACTAGGTATGCCCCCGTGGGAGAGCACTCCAAGCTTGCTTTCGCTGATTCCGTTTGACGTTATGCCAG
This sequence comes from Nitrososphaeraceae archaeon, assembly GCA_021325075.1. Classification (GTDB taxonomy): domain Archaea; phylum Thermoproteota; class Nitrososphaeria; order Nitrososphaerales; family Nitrososphaeraceae; genus Nitrososphaera. The sequence continues at coordinate 759 of JAJPHX010000167.1, forward strand.
ACGGCAGCCACGCATTTTCGTGCACGATAATGATGTCGCCTGCATCCTTATATGACGATGGTACAGGTGCACCTGGGTTCAAGACCACATCTTGCGTCCCGTGTGGCTTTTCTGCATAGTGCCTGAGAGTCTTGTAATAGTCCGCGTTGCCCGGGCTTACCTCGTCCAAAAAGATTCCGTTCACGCCATACCATTCGTAATAGTGGTGTATGTCGTTCTCTATGTCAGAGATGCTTCTCCCTGCATAGGAAGTCGCGATGTATCCGACGACCCTTATGCCTGCGTGTTGCAGGTCGTTTACTACGTTAGACCAGTGGGAATCTCGTCCCCCGCCGACCCCGCTTGCCGGGTTGATTATGGCAATTATCTTGGTTCCTGGATTTTCTTTCTTTGCATGAATCAGCTCGCTCCAGCCCGCGTCCCACCCGTACACCGGGACTATCAGGCCGTTTCCCTTGTCTGCATATGCTGGTTTCAATACTGCTGTTGGTAATGCTGCAACAGCTAACGCTACAGCAATTGCGGTCGTTGCGATTATTGCTTTGTTAGATCGCATCGCACCCGACAACAACCTACCTGATATATCATTTTTGGAAGCTCTGGCTCTTCGAATTCTGCGTTACTTAGATATACGATGACTGTGAAGGCAGCATTTGCTCACCAGTAAACCCGATATTTGAGGGTAACAATCTATAGTAAAAAATAGCGATCTTTGTCAATGATGCCTATGCCTTTCTATTGCAAGCGCGCTTTTCCTCAATAGCGACACTAGCAGCATGATGTCCTTGGTTGTTGGCACACTCTTGGCGACCATCTTCTTGACTGCCGCGTCCAGCAGCGGCTTTTTGTGACTGTCAAAACTGCCAAGGTCCGCCACCCTGTCGATGTACTGTATCAAGAGGTCGATGTCTTGTTGCGAAGCAAGGTCCATTGTTTTCTTGCTCTTTTTCACCGCCACTTCTGGCTTTAACTTTGATATTTCGTACAACAGCAGCGCAAGGGCATGGGCGATATTCATCGTCCTGTACTTTGTCTTTGTGTCAATGATGCACACAAGGTCGCACATCTGGAGTTCATTATTCTTTAGCCCCGACGACTCCCTGCCAAGGACGATGCAAAAATCCTTGCCGCTTGCGTCATGCATTATGCTGGCCATCTGCCCGGGATCGATTGACTCCCGGAGGACGTTGAGCCTGCTAGTCGCCTTGATTGCGGTGGTCCCGACTAAGACGTCGAATTTCTTACGCAGCTGCTTCAGGGTCACGACCTTGGCCGATGCGAGGACATCCTTGCCGTGCGTTGCGTACCTCACGGCTTCTACCTCGTCATAGTGTGGGTCTACCAGGTACAGCCTGCGGAGACCGAAATTTTTCATCAGCCTAGCCACGTGCCCCACGTTTACATGGTATTGTGGCTCGACAAGCGCGACGGCAATGGCCATGCCATGTACGCCAAAACTTTCACATTTATGCTATGCCATACGCGGCCTTGAGCGCCGCGTCTATCCTGTCCTCCGGCACCCCAAAAAACTCGAATGCTTCTCTGTGGCTCGCCACTTGTAATTTTGCATTTGACTTTGCCTTTACATATGCTTCTGATGTTTCTTCAAGCAGTGACCTGGCGTGCCTGCTCCACTTCACCAGATCGTCTTGCCGGATTTCCTTCAAGGATGTGACTAGCTTTGCAAACGAGGCGGTTATAGCGACGCGGTATTTCTGCAGTGCAAGCTTTGAAGGAGAGTCTGGCAGCGATCGAATCAGCGAGCATATGAGGAACTGGTACTCGTCAAGGTTCTTGGCGATGCTGCACGCTTCACCTATTGCAGGAATGCTTTTTCTGACAAGCCGGGCATCAACCGATATTGAATCAAATATACCCTGCATGCTCCTGACGCTTAGGTCTGCGGTTGTTATCCCGTCGCCATCAAGCAGTTTTTGGCAGCCAGACCCCGAAAGCAATCTTGATACTATGACGTTGAGCAACGCGGCTACCATGAATATGAGCCGGCATTAAAGTTCAAGCGCCAGAAAATGCAGTACTGCATATGTCGAGCAAAAATCAGACATGCAGGTAGTAAAAAATCTTATATAATTATGAATTAAATAATTAAATTTCTGGTTTTTATATCATTATTAGAACTCTTTAGTAAATGAGAATGTTTTTATGTAATTACTGTCATTATAAGGTGATGACGTCAAAAGCCATGGCTTGACTGTGGCGCTTGGCGGACAAAACTGCATCATACAAAAAACGCGACTTTAACGGCATAGGCTGTAACAAGTTCGTTGATGCAGGATCGCCAGGCGCCTTATACCTACGTTTTATTTCATGACATCATGCCAGCTCTATCTTTTTTACGCCTACTTCCATAACCATGTAAAATTCCTTTCCCATCTCGATGATGTCGCCGGGAGCTATAGTGTCGTGGCTCCTCTTTTCTTTTAGCGCTATGCCAAAGGGCGCTGGCGCGCCGTCGAGCTTTAGCCAGAGCTTGCCAATCGTAATCAGGTTCTTGAACTCGGACTCCCAGACAAGATCATAAATTGTGCCAAGGGCCTGGCTGCTCACCCGCCCTTTCATCAGCAGCCCGGCGTCAGGCTCTTTGCAAAAGTAGATTCTTATCTTCATAACGCAGCGTCCACCAAGTAATAAAAGGACCAGCTCGCTGCAACTGTCTTTGGCAACCTGTAGGATTGTTTGAAGGTAGTATTTTATGTTGGCTGTCACTAAGAGATTTTTAAGCTGCGTAGCTCATCCGCTGTTCAGGTACGTGTCAGCCAGCGAATTTTCACGCTTTGCAGCTGTGTGCGAAAGGATGCGCCAGACTAAAAGCAAGAACTCCAAAGTGGCTATTATGGCCGAGTACCTTCCTGCGCTGGACGATCATTCGCTTCCAGCAGCTGTGTTGTTTTTGTCCGGCTCGGTGTTCCCGAAAGGCTCCGGACTTGCCCTCAACGTGGGCTTTAGCACCATAATGCGGGCGCTTTCTGAAATCGCGCGGCTAGAGCAGGCGCAGGTACAAAGGATCTACATGGAGCATGGCGACATGGGTGCGCTTGCAGAATACGCGGTGTCGAAAAAGCAGTTCAGCCCACTTGTACAGCAACAATTGTTGCTGCCTGACCTTTACGACCAGCTCAGAAAGGTTGCAGATGCCGCAGGCCCGGGGGCGGCAGAGGCAAAAAAGAAGATCCTAACAGGGCTTCTCATCAACTGCTCGCCCCTTGAAGCGAAATACCTGATCAAGATAGCCACCGGAGAGATGCGCGTGGGCGCTGTCGAGGGCTTAGTCGAGCTTGCGATATCCAAGGGGTTTGAGCGGGACTTGCAAAAGGTGCGGCAGGCGATGCTACTTTCTGGCGACATCGCCCAAGTTGCGCTCTTGGCAAAAAAAGATGCGCTGTCGTCTGCGATAATGAAGCCGCTTGTGCCCCTCAGCTTTATGCTGGCAGACGTCATGTTCAGCGCAGAAGAGATTGCAGAATATTACGGACGGCCGCTTGTGTGTGAGTTCAAGTATGATGGCATAAGGGTGCAGCTGCACAAGTGCGGCAGGCAGGTCAGGATGTTTTCAAGGAAGTTTGAAGAGATCACCGGGGCTTTTCCTGAAATTGCTGATATTGCAGCCAGCACAGATGGCGACTTTATCCTTGACGGCGAGGCGCTTGCGTACAAGAATGGCAGGCCGCTGCATTTCCAAGAGCTTCAAAAGAGGCTCAGGAGGAAGAACGTCACAAACCAGATGATGCAGGAAATCCCGGTGATCTATGTTCCCTATGACATCTTGTATGCCGACGGCGAGTCTGTCATCGACAGGCCGTTGTTAGAGCGCAAAAAGTTGCTTGCGCGGATCAAGTTCAAAAAGCCAATAATTGATCTTGGCTATCGGATGGTTTCATCGGCAGAAGAGATTGCTTCAGCATTTGCAGAAAGCAGGGAGATAGGGCACGAAGGGCTCGTGGTCAAAGAGCCCGAGTCACAATACCACCCCGGCAAGCGCGGCAGACACTGGGTCAAGCTAAAGAGAGAACTTGACACTATCGATGCGGTGATCGTAATTGCAGAGTACGGCCACGGCAAGCGCGCCGGTACCCTGTCTGACTATACCTTTGCAGTCAGAGACGGCAAGGAGCTGAAGACGATAGGCAAGGCGTATTCCGGGCTCACCGACAGCGAAATTGGAGACATGACAGAGAAGTTGCGCTCCATAGCAGTCAGAGACGAAGGCTACAGGCTGGCAGTCAGGCCTGAAATTGTCCTTGAGGTGGCGTTTGACAGCATACAAAAGAGCGACCGGCATGACAGCGGGTTTGCCCTGCGCTTCCCGAGGATAAAGTACATCCGCACTGACAAGACCGTGAACGACATTGACACTATCGACAAGGTGCGCAAGATCTACGAGCGACAAGCGCACCTAAAGAGCCGCTAGCCCGGCAACAGCCTGCCGCTTTTGTCGAGGTAGTTGCAGCAGTGTATGCAAAAGTACGGTCCCCTGTACGCGTGCATTGAGGGCGCTACGCTTTCAGAGTTGCCGCAGCCGCTGCACCTTGGCGCCAGCTCCTGATCAATTGCTGCCTGCATGTGTGCTGCCAATATGCCAAGAAATAAAAGGTCAATGGTGTTTTTCTACGGTAAATTGTTAAGAGCAATGGTTCTGGTCGCAGTAGTGGCCGCTGCGCTTGCAGGATATTTTGCGCTGTCTGTCTACATCCTGCCCCATTCCTACCAGGCATCCCTTGTCCCGCGCAAGGCGGCGCCTATCGTGACGCAGGTCAGCCTGCCGCCAAGAGTCACGCTCGGCCAGAGCTTTGCCATCTTTGTAAATGCGACTAACGATGGAGACGAAGCAGACGTACAGACCGTTTCTATAGGCTTCCCGAATTTTACGGGCACTGACAGCATCAAGGTAGCAAGCCACAATTTCAGGCAGACTCCTATGCTGATCATCAAGGGAAAGCAGGTCGGATCAGAATACGTAGGAGCTGAAAAACCGGTTGACGCGCAGTATGCGATTGTCGAGGCCATGAGCAGGCCCTGGGCCAGCGGCAATTCGTATAGCATAACCTTGCAGGTAACTCCTGAAACAGAGGGCAGATTCGTGGCGTTTGTCAAGTCAATCGCGCTGCCACACAATGGAAATCAAGCGCACTGGCCGCAGGAAGGCGTGTTGGACCAACAGAAAGAGCTCGTCAAAGTGTATACCGTCGATGTCGCAAAGGCTTAATTATTGAACGAGCGAAAAATACAGCGGATGAACTATTTCAGGCAGAGCCCTGCCCAGCGCATCATTGGTCTTGGCTCAAGGCTTCTCACGGGCTATGTGCTTGTGAGCCTCGGTATTTTGCTTGCAGCTGGCGGCGGCAGCTGGGACATCAACAACCACCTACTCAACAAGCCTGAAACGTTTTTTGCGCCGCCTCATGCAGTGCTGTACTCGGGAGTTGCGCTGGCCGTGGCCGGCGCGATAATGCTGTTCTCTGCCTCAAGGCGCACAGAAAGCAAGATGATCTGGCCGATCAAGCTGGCGATGGCTGGCGTCGTAGTACTGGTAGTGGCCGGGCCGGTTGACTTTATGTGGCATTCTGCCTACGGGCTCGATGGCCTGCTCAGCCCGCCCCACTTTGTGCTTGTAAGCGGCATGATAGCAAGCAGCATAGGCTCACTTGCCGGCATGACCTATCACAACAGCATGGCTTTTCGAGAGTTTCGCCTGCCACCTGCCCTCATTGTCCTTGGCATCCTACCTGTCTGGCTTGCAGCATCTGGCATGGTGGACATGTTCTCGCTTCCGTTTTCGCATACTGGCTACTTTAACTTCGACCCTCACCCCGCGGTCGGAGTTGCTGTTGCAACGCTTGCGTTTCCGCTCCTGATATCGGTGCTGATGTGCACTTCGTCTGTACTTGCCGGCAGGCGCTTTGGCGTTCTGACTGCCACAGGCGCCGCATTCATGGCGACAAGCATGCTGACCTCTATGGTCCCAAACGACGCGCTCGTCCCCACAATCCCGTTCTATGTTGCCAACATCATACCCTTTGCAGCGGCTGACGCGCTCTTGTCATTTTCCAGATCAAAACTTTCGCAGTACGCCGCTGGCGCAATTATGGGCCTGACGTTCTTTATGCTGTATTATCCGCTGATCACATATACGTACAACAAGGTGACAACAAATATCACGGTGTGGCCAAGCCTTATTGCTCCCACGTATTTTGCAATGATCGGGACAGTGGTGCCGCTTGTGGCGGCACCGGCGGTTGCTATGGGCATTCTTGGCGTAATAGCAAGCAATAAGCTTGTCGTCAAGAATAAAGCTCTATAACATTTTGACCGTATCTTTGGCAGGTACAACACTCCAGACTGCTTTAATATCAAATTCTACCCCATTATGGAGATGTCATCTTTACTGGAGATTGCCGGCATAGATTCTTCGGTAAGACTGCCCCGCGAGTTTCTCATATGCGATTTTTGCTTCTGGGCAGCTTCTGCAATCAGCACAAGAAAGCACGACATTGTGGTGTGCCCACAGTGCAGCGCATCTATATCCAGAATACCGCTGTCTTTCAACGAAAGCTTTACCTTCAGTTATGACACAAAGCACGGTGTAGAGCTGGACTTTGCGCTGGCGCGCTAGGCGGCCATTGACATGAAATTCATGCTTGCGGCCGCCGGTGACATACACACCTTGCAGTAGCCGCTTTCAAAGGGCTGGCCGCACCTGCCGGCCTCGCAATCAAATACGACGCCACACCTTTTGCACTGGTGAAGGCATCCTACCGCCTCTGACAATACAGCTAGCTCTTGGGCAGCCCTGCTTTTAACGGCAACCCGACAATCTTTCAGTAGATAGATGCAAAGGATAAATCCCGGGTTATCCGCCCGGATTTGTTACGGATGCAGAATCAGGACATGCCGTACAGGGTCATGCAGAAGGGCAATTGCACTTGTACTTTTTACCTGAAGGACTGTGTCGCCGGCCTTAAGGAAAACATCGAGGAAAAGTCTGTCGACGTCGTAGTCACGTCGCCCCCGTACAACATCGGCATCGGCTACAAGTCGTACAACGATTCGCTTCCGCGCGAAAAATACCTTGCGTGGATGGAGGAGGTGGGCCTCGCAGTCAGGCAGGCGCTTGCAGACGACGGCTCGTTCTTTCTCAACCTCGGCAACAAGCCAAAGGACCAGTGGATAGCGTGGGATGTCGCCTCTGCTCTCAGGAAGCACTTTGTCTTGCAAAACGTCATCCACTGGGTCAAGTCCATAGCGATAAGCAAGTCGGACGCCGGCAACTACCCAAACGTCGCCGGCGACATCGCAGTAGGGCACTTTAAGCCCATAGTGAGCAACAGATTCCTAAACGACTGCCACGAGTACATCTTTCATTTTACAAAGCAGGGCGCGCGCCGGCTCGACAAGCTGGCTGTTGGGATACCGTACCAGGACAAGACAAACATCGGCCGGTGGAAAGCCGCCAAAGAAGATAGACGCGACAGGGGCAACACCTGGTTCATACCCTACGAAACCATAAAGAGCAAGAGCGAGCGGCCGCACCCGGCTACTTTTCCTGCCAAACTGCCAGAGATGTGCATCAAGCTGCATGGTGGAGCAAAGTTGGTGGCAGACCCGTTCACCGGCATCGGATCGACCGCGCTTGCGGCAAGCCGGCTGGAAGTCCCGTTTGTAGGATTCGAGATCGATAGAGAATACCTTGACGCCGCGATAGCTAGGCTTTAGTCGCGGATATTATCGTAACAGGGTTCCTTGCAAGCATCATCGTCCCTGTCGTCACCTTTCTTGCCTTGGCTATCGTTACCTGCGTGACGTCAAGCTCCAAGAGCTGCATCTCGCTTATGGTTGCAAGCGCCTGGTACATAGTCTCGATCAAGATAGTATCGATGACTATCCTGCCTCCCTTTTTCACGCGATCAATTGCAAGCTGGATCACCTGCTTTGTGTCGCCCCAAGTGCCACCGACAACCACCGCGTCAACCTGCGGCAGTTTCGGCAGGACGTCCTGCGCCTTGCCAAGCACTACTTCTGCTGACACTCCAAATTTCTGCAGGTTCTTTTTTGTCAGCTCGACTGCGTTCTTGTCAAAGTCAATAGCATACACCTTGCCCTCTGTCTGCAGGCACAATTCAACAGTGATGCTTCCGCTTCCACAGCCGACGTCTATCGCTGAATAGCCTTCCTTCAGCCGCAGCTTGCTTAGTGCTATTGCGCGGATGTCCTCCTTTGTTATCGGCACCTCTTCTGTGCGGTCAAAGAGCTCGTCAGGGATGCCCGGAGTGCGATAGTCCCACAAGCAGGTTGGCATAGCAAGTCCCGGCTATTTAATGTGGGCTACTGGTGCTGCGGCAGCAGGACCGACTGATGAAGCCCCGTGTAGACAAGGATCATGAACACTATTGTCATAAAGATAAAGGGCACTATTCCTTCCGTGGCTATCTTTTTGCGCTTGTCCTTTGGGACATTCTTGGCCATGCTCTTGCCTACGACAAAAGAAATGATGTACAGGACGATTGTGAGGAGCAGGGCTATACCTACCGAGGTTCCCTGATCGTGATCGACTGGTATGACGACGCCAGCGATGATGCCGGCGATGATGCCATGTATTGCTCTCGTGTAGTAAACCCGCTCAAATACGTCCAAGATTGCCTTTTGTTGTAAAGTTGCAGCTGGTAAAAATCCTTGCGGCTGTTTCAATTGTTTAATATTTACGATATACTTCAGTATTTGTGCCATGGAGCTATCCGGCATCGAGCTGCGGCACCTTGTCAACGAGATAAGAGGCAGGGTCACCTCCGGGTATTACGTCAGCAGCATAAATGCCATAACAAAGAGCTCGCTCCTCATGAAGCTGCACCACCCGGTGCAGGAAGACATCATGCTCGTCCTCTCTGACAGGGGCATCTGGATAACAAAATTAAAGTTCAAGCCGGTCGAGGAGAACAACCTCGAAGGGGTCGCGCAAAAAGAGTTAGAGCGCGCCAAGATGGAATCGATAGAGCAGGCAGGGAGCGAGCGCATTGTCTCGATACAGTTCCGGCACCCTGACGGCAAAGCAAGGGTGGTGGTCTGCGAGTTCTTTGGCGACGGCAACATCGTGATTTGCGATGAGAACATGCAGATAATCGCGATACTCAGCCCAATCCACGTCCGGCACCGCACTCTTGCGCCCGGCCTTCGCTACGCCTACCCGCCTTCAAGAGGGGTCGATGTCTTTGAAGTCACGCTTGATCAGATGCTAGCGTCAAGGAGCGAGGCAAAGAACCTTGATACGCTCCGGTGGATCGGGCGCAGCATATCGATGCCCAAGAAATTCGTAGAGGAAGTTGCCAAGCGCGCCGGCCCGCCAGCCAAGCCGGCAATTCAGCTGACAGACGACGAAGTAAAAAAGGTGTACGAAACCATCAAGCAAATCGTGGACGGGGTCAGCAGCGGCAAAAACCACGAGCCAATCATAATAATTCAGGGCGGCAAGCCTGTAGAGGCGCTGCCGATCATCACCGAAGAAGCAAGCAAGCTGGAGACAAGAAAAGCCGCAACGTACATGGACGCAGTAGACGAAGTGCTCAGTAACGAAATCCTCGACATCGGCAGGAGCAGCAAGACCGTCGAGCTCGACAAACAGATCGCAGTGCTGGAGCACGACCTGACAGAGCAGAACAAGGCAAAAGAGGCCGTGATGCTAAAGTCGGCGGCCATACGCAAGCTCGCCGGCGAATTGATGACATTGTCGTACCAAGCCCCGGATGAAAACAAGATGAACGACGTCCTTGCAGCCAATTCCGCGGAAATAGTGAAGGAAAAGGGAGTGAAATACGTGCAGGTCGCCGGCGAGCAGGTAGAGATGCAGGAGAACCTTGCAAAGGTGAGCTCGATGCTCTTTGCGCGCGCAAAAGAGATGGAGCGGGGCAACGCCTCGATAGAAGAGGCAAGGGCAAAATTATTGGCTCAGATCGAAAAGCTCCGCGGCCAGACGGCGGCGATTCACAAAAAAGTGATAGTGAAAGAGCAGACAAGCAAGGAGTGGTACGAGCGCTACCGTTGGTTCGTCACCACTGACGGGCTGTTGGCAGTAGGCGGGCGCGACGCGTCTTCCAACTCTGCATTGGTAAGGAAGCACCTGACAGAGCACGACATCGTCTTCCACGCAGAGGTGCACGGCTCGCCGTTTTTCATTGTCAAAAATGCCGCGGTTCCGGCGCAGGAAGGCAGGATAGAAGACAGCCTTCTGCAGGTGGCAAAGGCCACCGTGTCGTTCAGCCGGGCGTGGAAGGACGGGCTGTCAAGTGCCGACGCGTACTGGGTGCTGCCGGACCAGATAAAAAAGGGCGCGCCTACCGGCCAGTTCCTACCAAAGGGCTCGTTTGTAATAGAGGGCAAGCGCAACTACCTGAAAGGGGTCGAGATAAGGCTCGCAATAGGCATCGTGCAGTCAAACAATCATGAAACGTTTGTATGCGGGCCGGAAGAGGCGGTAAAAAAGAGGGCAATGTTCTACTCTGTGCTTTCACAGGGCGGTATGGACCCGATGGCCGCGGCAAAGAAGGTCAAATCGGAATTCGTGAAAATAGCCGGCGATACAGACACTGCGGAATTCATAAAGAGGATAAGCCTTGACGACTTTGTACGCACGCTCCCGACGGGCCAGTCAAGGATCTCGTTCACTGCAAGGGGCCAGCAGCAAGAGATGCCATCAGTGACAGAGGAGTAAATTTCTTACAGGCAACTATAAGTAGCTGTAATTCATTATAGCAACCTATGGACACTACCATACAGATAAAAAAGAGTGTCAAGAACAAGTTGGACGATCTCAAGGTCCACCCGAAAGAATCCTACAACAAAGTCATTGAAAGGCTCATAGAGATTAGCACCGACGAAGCAGAGCTTTCTGACGAAGCAATACGGAATATAGAAAAGTCGCTTGAGGACATCAAGGCTGGAAGAATTCTCACAATGAGGCAAGTCAAGGAAAGAGCAGGAATCCGATGACTTACGAGATCAGGTGGACCGAGCATTCCGCCAGCAAGTTTGAAAAGCTCGAAAAGGCCACAAAGGAGAGAATAATTGAAAGGCTGGAATCTGCAGCCGAAAACCCTTTCACGGTTGCAAAGAGGCTAAAGGGCTCTGCATTTTACTCCATCAGGGCAGGAGAATGCAGGGTCATAGTCAGCATAGAGAACAAGATCATGCTCGTCCTGGTCTTGGATGTTGGTCATCAAAGCAAAATCTACAAGAAATATTGACCTTCACGTCTTTGGGCGAAACAAAAGTAATTAAAGCCAGAAATCCGACTACTTTTTGTGGTAAAAAAGCCAGTCAGGGAACATGCCGACGCAAACATGACTACCAGGGTGCTTGTCAGGGACATCATGAACAGCCCGGTCGTTTCTGCATCGCCCAGCGACAGCATCAAAGACATCGCCATCAAGATGAAGGAAGAAAAGATTGGCAGCATAATAGTCATGGACAAGGACAACCCGGCCGGCATCGTGACTGACTGGGACATTGTTGCAAACGGCGTGGTAAAAGACGCCAAGCCAAGCATGCTCAGGGCAAAAGACGTAATGCAAAAGCTCCACACAATTGAAGGCGGCGAGAGCATCACAGAGGCCGCCAGGCTGCTGAGGAAGCACAACATCAAGCGCCTCGGTGTGGTCTACAAGAACAGGCTTGTTGGGATAATCTCTTCGTCAGATGTCATTGCAGTTACTCCGGATCTAGTCGACGTCGTGTCTGAAAAAGCTGCTATCATCAGGGGCGAGCTGGGCAGGCCTGCCGGCAACGTGTCAGGCTACTGCGATGAGTGCGGTGAGTGGTCAGACTTGTTACAGTACGATGAAGGCACGTTCATCTGCGAAGTGTGCAGGGGCGAGGCCGGCGACGGCGGCGGAGAATAGCGTAGCATTTCTTGCAGACGCGATGCTTGGAAGCCTAGCGCGCAAGCTCCGCATCTTTGGCTTTGACACGCTGTATATCGCGCACACTGATGACGACGAAGTACTGAAGACAGGCATCGAGCAGGGCAGGGTGATCCTGACAGCCGACAGGGAATTTTTCAAGCGAATAGTCAAGGCCGGCGCAAGAGGCGTGCTTGTCAGCGGCGACGGCGAGCTGGAAGACCTTGTGCACATACTGGCAAAGAATGGGATAACGTCTGTTGATTTTGCCGGCTCGCGGTGCTCCGTTTGCAACGGCCTTTTGTCTGGCAGGACGCCCGATCAGATTCGAGATAGTGTGCCGGGCAGAGTGGCTGAATGCCACAGTGAGTTCTACCAGTGCCTTGACTGCGGCAAGGTGTACTGGGAGGGCAGCCACTTCCGGCGCATCAGGGCGCTTGCAAGAAGCGTCGACTCGCGGCTTGGCGCCGTTTCCTGACGCGTCAAAAGGTTAAAATCACGTGAGAAGAGGAAAAGCAGGCAGATGAGCTCGAATTCTGCTTTAGAACGCACCATAGACAAGGTTTTATCACAAAAGGAAGCAGAACTGATTTCTAAAATAGATTCTGCATATCAAGAGTCGCTGAACAACCTTGAGGCTTCGCGGGGCAAGCTAGAGGCTGAGCGCACAAAGATCATCGAGTCTGCAAAAAAGCAGGCCGAGAACCTGAAGCGCCAGATCGTAGGCTCTAGCAGGCTTGCGGCCCGCAACCAGGAACTTCTCATGATTGAAAACGCCGTTAACGATGCTTTTGAAGAGGCAAGGAAAAAGCTGGCGTCCTCTGGCGGCAAGGACAGCTATAGGACGCTGTTGAGCAGCATTGTCGAAGACAGCGTCTCGTCAGTTGGCTCCGGTGAGGTGCTAGTCGAGTGCAACAAGAATGACGCCGAGCTGGTGAGAAAGATCATCGCGGACCTGCAGAAAAAGAACCCGAAAGTGCAGGCAAGGCTCTCGGACCAGCCAATTGACGTAATCGGCGGGATAAGGGTCAAGTCTGCCGACGGCACAATGACCTACGACAACACACTTGATTCTCGCATTGAAAGACTCAAACCTTTAATAAGGAAAAATATTGCCCAGATGCTGAGAGGAGAGGCGTAAATTGGTAGCAAAAGGGAGAATCGTCTGGGTCAGCGGCCCGGCAGTCAAGGCAGACGGCATGTCTACGGCAAAGATGTATGAGACAGTCGAGGTAGGCGAATCAAAGCTCATAGGCGAAGTGATCAGGCTTACCGGCGACGTGGCATTTATCCAGGTATATGAGTCGACTTCTGGCTTGAAGCCAGGCGAGCCGGTGGTAGGCACCGGCCAGCCGCTGTCCGTCCTCTTAGGACCGGGCATCATTGGCAAGATTTACGACGGCATCCAGCGCCCGCTTGACGAGATTGCGTCAAAGTCCGGCGCATTCATTGGCAGGGGAGTCGTCACGACCCCAGTGGATCTGAAAAAGAAGTACAAGTTCAAGCCGACCGCGAAAAAAGGCGACGAGGTAGGACCGGGCTCGATCCTTGGCACAGTCGAGGAAACTCCATTGCTGACACACAGCATCCTTGTGCCGCCAACCCACCGCGGAGGCAAGCTGACCGAGATTGCTAGCGAGGGCGACTATGACATCGAGCATGTCATCGCAACCACAGAGAAGGGAAGCGAAAAAGTGTCGCTAAAGATGTATCACAAGTGGCCTGTGCGAAAGCCAAGGCCATATGCCGAGCGCTACGACCCGACAGTCCCGCTAGTGACTGGCCAGCGCGTAATCGACACCTACTTCCCGATTGCAAAGGGAGGGACAGGAGCGATCCCCGGTGGATTTGGAACAGGCAAGACCGTGACATTACACCAGATCGCAAAGTGGGCAGACTCTAAAGTCGTGGTCTACATCGGATGCGGCGAGCGCGGAAATGAAATGACTGAAGTGCTTGTCGAGTTCCCTCACCTCATCGACCCGCGCTCTGGCAGGCCGCTGATGGAGAGGACGGTGCTTGTTGCAAACACGAGCAACATGCCGGTGGCTGCGAGGGAAGCGTCGATCTACACAGGCGTCACCATGGCGGAATACTACCGCGACATGGGCTTTGACGTGGTGCTTGTCGCCGATTCCACAAGCAGGTGGGCAGAGGCGCTCCGTGAAATGTCCGGCCGTCTAGAAGAGATGCCGGCAGAAGAAGGCTACCCGTCGTACCTTGCATCAAGGCTCGCAGAATTTTACGAGCGCGCAGGCAGGGTAAGGGCATTAGGATCACCCAATAGGGCAGGCTCTGTCACTCTGGTAGGCGCAGTTTCGCCATCAGGCGCAGACTTTACCGAGCCAGTCACGACGCACACTATCAGGTTCATCAAGACCTTCTGGGCGCTTGACACAAGGCTTGCATATTCAAGACACTACCCGTCAATCAACTGGATGCAGTCATACTCGGGCTACCTTGAAGACGTCAGCAAGTGGTGGAAGGAAAACGTGACAGGCGAATGGTACGACCTGAGGGCAGAATCGTATCACGTTCTGCAGAGGGAAGACACGCTTAAAGAAATCGTAAGACTACTTGGCCCCGAGGCGCTACCAGACGAGGAGAAGCTGGTGCTTGAAGTGGCAAGGATGGTCAAGATTGGCATCCTGCAGCAGAACTCGTTTGACAAAGTCGATACATACTGCAGCCCGCAAAAGCAGGTAAAGCTGGTAAAGTTGATGGTCAAGTTCTACAAGGAGGCGCAAAAGGCACTGAAGGCAGGCGCGCCGCTTGCAGACATTAGGGCGATGCCGATAATCCCATCGCTCCTGAAGGCCAAGTTCGAGATACCCGAAGAGCAGCTGAACAAGCTGGAAGACCTTGACAAGCAGATAGACGAGCAATTCCGCAAGGTCGTCAGTGGAGAGGAGGTGAAGGTCGTTGCCTGAAGCGGCTGGAGTAGAATACACGAAGGTAGCAGAAATCAAGGGTCCGCTGATGGTAATTGACGGAATCACAAAGGCATCCTTTGACGAGCTTGTAGAAATCGAGACGGCTGAAGGCGAGCGCAGGCTTGGCAAGGTGCTCGAAGTAGGCTTTGGCAAGGCAATCGTTCAGGTGTTTGAAGGCACCACAGGTCTTACAATATCTGGCACCAAGGCAAAGTTCCTTGGCAAGACGATGGAAATGCCGGTGTCACAAGAGCTGCTAGGCAGAGTGTTTGACGGACTTGGAAGGCCAAATGACAGCCTGCCGGACCCAATTGCAGACAAGTTCCTCGACGTCAACGGCGAACCCATGAACCCCGAGAGAAGGGAATACCCGACTTCGTTTATCCAGACAGGCGTTTCAGTAATCGACGGCATGCTGACCCTTGTAAGGGGCCAGAAACTCCCGATATTTTCCGGCTCTGGCATGCCGCACAACATTCTGGCGGCACAGATTGCGCGTCAGGCATCAGTCGTAGGAACAAAGGAAGACTTTGCCGTGGTGTTTGCGGCAATTGGCGTGCAGTACTCTGAAGCGCAGTACTTCAAGCGAAGCCTCGAAGAATCCGGCGCGCTCAGGCGCTCTGTCCTGTTCCTCAACCTAGCAGACGACCCGGCAATCGAGAGAATCATCACGCCCAGAGTGGCATTGACAGTAGCAGAATACCTTGCGTTTGACCTTGGCATGCACGTGCTTGCAATCCTGACTGACATGACCAACTATGCAGAGGCACTCCGCGAAATCAGCGCGGCAAGGGAAGAAGTGCCTGGCAGAAAGGGCTATCCCGGATACCTCTACACAGACCTAGCAAACAACTACGAGCGCGCCGGCAGGATAAAGGGCAAGAACGGAAGCGTGACTCAGGTGCCGATCCTGTCAATGCCGGCCGATGACATCACCCATCCAATTCCTGATCTGACTGGGTACATCACTGAAGGACAAATAGTGCTTGGGCGCGACCTTTTCAGAAAGGGCGTCTACCCGCCAGTTAATGTTCTGATGTCGCTTTCAAGGCTCATGAAGGACGGAGTCGGCGAGGGCAAGACAAGGTCAGACCACATGGAAGTCGGCAACCAGATGTATGACGCTTATTCAAGGGCGCAGGAAGTCAGGGCGCTTGCAGAAATCGTTGGGCGCGCCGGGCTCACCGGCGTCGACCTGAAGTACCTTGACGCAGGCGACATGTTTGAGCAGCATTTCCTAAAACAGGCTCCTGACGAAAACAGGGCGCTTGACGAGACGCTTGGAAGAGCCTGGGACGTGCTATCGACATTGCCGGAAGGCGAGCTGACCAAGATCAAGGAAAAGCACGTAAAGCAGTACTACAAGGGCAAGTAGAAATGTCGTTTGGAAGAAGGGCGACTGCAACAAAAATCGAGCTTATCAAGATCCGGCGCTCGATGCAGGTAGCCAAGATGGTGCACAAGATCCTTGACGACAAGCGCGAAGTTCTCTTGAAAAAGATAGACGAAATGATCGAAGAGGCCAACAAGGCTAGAGAGGACATCTGGAGCCCGCTTGGCGACATCTACACCGCAGTCTACAACTCGTACATGTCGCTTGGCACCTCCACACTTGAAGCAGTTGCAGATTCTACCCCAAGCATTATGGAAGTGGACGTGAACGTCAGGAGAATAGTCGACGTCAAGATACCGACCCTGCAGGTAAAGACAAGGGAAGGCGGAAGCCACCTGTCCTACGGCTTTACCGAAACAAACGCTTCTGTAGACAAGGCGGCGAAGCTCATCAAGAACATGCTCCCCGGCGTGTGTAAGGCTGCGGAATATGAAAACGCGATATTCAGCCTTGCAAAGGAGCTGGAGCGCACGCAAAAGCTGATCAACGCGCTTGAATTCGTGATAATACCACAGTACCAGGACGCGATGTACTTTATCAAAGCAACGCTTGAAGAGCGCGAAAGGGAAGAGTTTGTCAGGCTCAAGAAGGTTAAAGTAGTACTTGACAAGAGAAAGGCATCAGAGCAAGAGAGGGCGATGGCGAAATGACAGACATCACCAACCACTTTGAAAAATCAAAAGCTGAGCTGAAGGCAGAGCACGACTCGATGGTGCAAAAGATAAAAGAAGAGGTAGGCACAAGCAAGCGCAAAGCGCTGTCCAAAGTCTGATCATTATTTTTCAACTTTTGTGAGTAGTTATAATTAAATATGGCATTTTATGCTGGAACCTTGATGAAGAAGCTGAACGGACGTGTTACGATTTCGGTTTTGGCTGCTCTTGCTACCGCAATGGCTTTTGCTGGTTTGACGGGAGGACAGGCGTTTGCTCAGACAGACGCAACCTCGGCAAGTGCGGGCTCCTCAAAGCTGCTGGGCGCAGGCTTGGCTTTCGGTCTGGCAGCGGCAGGCGCAGGCATTGGACTTGGGTTCGTAGGAGCAGCAGGTCTTGCAGCAATCAGCGACAACCCAAAGATGCAGTCAAGAGTGTTCATCTTCGTAGGTATGGTCGAGTCAATCGCCATCTACGGTATAGTCATGATGTTCATCATCTTGGGCCAGTAAAAACCCCCAACGCCTTTTCTTATTCTTTTATTATTATTATCAAAACTTGGTTTTGCCGGACATTGTTGCTTTGACTTCAAAGAGAAACGTTTTAAAGAGATTCGATTTACACCGTTAGCTGAAAGATGGGACTAGCGAAGCTCAAAAAGGCAGCGTTGATCCTTCCAAGGATAGAAACACAGGAAGCCGTCAGCAAGCTGGCTGAGCTCGAGTGGTTCCACCCCATTCAAACTAATTCCGAACACCTGAACCCGTTTTTTGACGACCTGTTGCTGAAAGCGCAAAAGCTGTACCAGGACATCGACGAAGTCATAAGGGCGCTTGGCATCCCGCTGGAGACAGGCGTCATGGCGACGATGTTCAAGGGCGCGCCAAAGGAAAAGACCGACTATGTCATTGAAGACATTCGGGACTTTATTGCCGACCTGGAAGACAAGAGCAGGGCGCTTCTTGAAGAGCCGAAAAAGATCCTGGCAGAGCAGAACAAGGTTGCGAAGCAGCTTGAAGAGTACAGCAACGTCGAAGTTGCGCTCAAGATGGCATCCACCCTCAGCCTTGACCTGACTGCATTTTCCCGCCTGAGGATGTTCTTTGCAGAGATATTTGTCATCGATTCGAAAGACGAGGCCGAGATCCGAAAGAGCATCGGCGACCTGCCGCTTTATTCCAACAGGCTGAACGAGGAAAAATCATCAATGGTTGTGGTAGGCGCAAGCGAAGATGCGGAGAGGATCACCAAGGTCATGAGGAGCTTTGGCGTCCATCCGCTCCAGATCCCGGCAAACATGCCCCAGAACCCAAGCGCCGCCTTCGCGCAGGCGCAGGCAAAAGTGAAGGAGCTTGAATCAAAGTCTGCCGAGGTCACCAAGAACGTGGAAAAGCTCAAGGTGTCTGTGCTCTCAAAGATCCTCTCCCTCCACGAGGCCACAAGAGTGGCCAAGGATGTATTGGAGATAACGAGGAAGCCAGGCGGCACAAAGAACTTTGCGCTCATTCAGGGCTACATCCCGGCAGAGATGGAGAAAAAATTCAAGAACCTCACAAGCGACTACATCTCGGTAATCGAAGACGCCCATTTTGACGAGCACGCGGAAGCCTCACAGCAGCCCCTTCCAACGCTCCTTACAAACAAGTCTTATACACGCACTTTTGAAGTAATCACAGAGACGCAGGGAATTCCCAGGTACAACGAGATAGACCCGACGCCAATCATTGCGTTTGTCTGGCC